>CAZJZF010000085.1:0-8188 GCA_964550385.1 uncultured Lentimicrobiaceae bacterium
GGTGGTAGTAGTACAATTTGGAAGCCACGACCAGCCATTTCCCACGATCAGGCTTACTTCATATATTCCTCCGGCATTAACATTAATTGGGGTAAAAGGTATCCCAGAATAAGAGGTTGCTGTGGTACCATCATCCACAATCCATTGGTAGGTAATACCGCTGTAACCAGGATGGATGGTTGAGTAATTGTGCAGATTCAACTCGTACTGGTTTGAGCCATTGCAGGTGATGCTTTGCAGAAACTCTGCAACCCAGGGGATGTTTACATAGATTCCCCCACTACGTCCACAGGGTGGTTCGCTTGGCAGAACGTTTTGATAAGCAACTGAGTTTTGAATCCAGTAGGTGCCGGCTTTATGAAAAGTAAAAGGCGGGGATTGATCTTTACTGGAAGGGCCGGAGCCAATGGTATAGAGCGAAGGGGAAGCAGCAGTTTCCCATTGATACGAAACGATATTGCTCAGTGTATTCTCAGCTGTAATGCATTGCACTACAACGGTAGCACAGTCAGTAAGTTGGTAGCTGAATCCGGATAACCCTGCAGGAGGTACAGGTGTACACCCTGTGCCTCCCAGATGTACCAGAGCCGCTACCGGCTTCATGTTGGTGGTGGTACTGCAACCATTGTTATCGGTTACTACACAGTAATACAATCCGTCGAGGCTGTTGGGTGGGCTGGAAGGCAATGGTGAAACGGTATGCGAATTCCCGGTAGAGCCTGTGATGAGGGTTGGAGTAACAGAGCCCAATTCCTGGTGGTACCAGGTATAGGTGTACTGTCCGGCAGGTACCGTTACAAAGATGGTGGTTTGTGTGGTAGGTGATGGGTTGTATCCAAATGCTTCCGGGGGTGAAATGAAGGCATTGGGTTGAGGCATTACCGTAACATATTCAACTTTTGTGGCAGTAATCATGGAAGTGGTACTGCTTGACACCTGAATGGTAACCGGCACAACCATGTTGCTGCTCGTGGTGTTGATAAAAGTGTGTGAAATGGTATTTAAGGTGGAGGTAACGTTATTGCCATCACTAAAATTCCAGAAAAAAGTTTCAGGAGCAGCATGGGTGGTAATTACCTCAAAGCTAACCGGTTGTCCGCTGCAAACCGGATTTGGGTTGATATTTACGAGCGAAATACCTGTGCTTTTTTCTGCCAAAATGGGGAAGCTGAATGTTTGTTGTATACCACACTTTGAGACCATACATTCAACAGTTACTGAGGTATTTGCGGATAGGTGTAGAATGGTAATGGTGCATTCATAATTGTTTTGACCCCAGGTAATGCTGCCGGCAGAAGCAGGAGTTAGTTTCCAGGCGTACATATCAGGAAGCACATCGTTGTTCAGGTCGCAGGTGAAATTGTAGGAGTTATCTTCGTAGAATTGAGATGCAGTGGCATGGATTGCTCCCGTAAGGGTGATGTCGAAAATCTGTATTCCAAGACTGTTGGAATAGCAACCTGGCACCTCTTCCCATTCGCGATGCACAATCAAAGATTTGCCGCCTGCTAAGGTCCATATGGCAGATGCGTTTTGCCCGTTCTGAGAAGCCAAACCATTGAAGTTGCCACCAGTGATGTTCCAGTGGGTAATGGTACCTTCTTGAAATTCAACTGAATACCCGTAGGGATAGTTCAAACACACATGGGTTTGTCCGTCAATAGCCTGTGGGACTGGTGGTTTGTTTACTACTTCAACAGTGTAACTTTCTGAATCGCAATATTCACCCGCCAGACTTTGCACCGATATTCTGAAAAAGCCCGCCTGGTCAAAAAAGGTGGACGGAATATTGTAGGGGTTTGAGGAGCTGGTGGTTTGGTGTTGGTGCACGGTTCCATCGGGTTTGGTGATGGTATATAGGCTGTTTCCGTTGGGCAGTGGTGGATTGGCTGGATTAGTAGGCATAAAAACCAAAGTACATGGCAAGTGAGCGTTTATACAGATCTTATCGGGACAAGAAATTTTCGGTTGATCCAATACCTGAATGGTGATGTTGTCGGCAAATCCGGGGCATCCCGGATAGGTAATGGTGTTTTGATAGGTACAATTCAGTTCAAAGGTTCCCGGATTGTAGGTGCCAAGCTCCACAAAGTGTTCACGGCCCCCAATGGTATTCCAATTCACAATTGCAGTACTACCAATTGCACTTCCAGGAACGATGTCCCATGAAAAATTTGTAGCCGGCCATGGTGGCAGCTTGTAGATGTACTGACTGTTTACGCACACCACCAGCGGTCCCTCAATGGCAGCATGCTGCAATATAACCGGAACTTTGATAGTTGACAATGCAGGACATACATTGTCACAATATTGCCCGTCTAGTGACAAATACCCGTAACCATCAGAACCCACCTGATCCCATTGTACGGTTGCAGTATTCAAATTGGCTTGCAAAAGGGTTCCTCCTGTGACATTCCAATCATATTGAGAGCAGTTGCCAATAGCTGTGTAAAGGGCAATGCTGTTTTCGCAAACAACACTGGGGCATTCAATTTGGATGGCTTCAAGATCGTGAACGCATATATTATCTTTGAAGGAGCTTGTGCATCCACATCGATTGGTAACTGTAAGTTCAACTTCATATTGGCCCGGTTGGGTGTATTTGTGAGAGGTGTTTTCTTTATGATCCAACGGAGATCCATCTCCAAAATCCCATTGCCAGAAAATGATAGGCGATTCAATGCTCCCGGTAGAAAGGTCCTTAAAGTTGACCAGTTGGTTCAGGCACGCCTCATAGCAACCACTTGGCAAGAAATTCAGGTTCTCGAACAAGAATTCGGCTATGGGTATTTCGATGATATCGAAGCACAATTCCGCTGTAATTGGTTTGCAAAACAAAGGTGGGATATTGGGAGGCAAAGGAGAGACATACGGTGTGGTTTCAGTAACCTTAAGGAAACCGGCCCCCACATTCCCCCATTTGACAACAACTTCGGAATACTGACCAAGAAATAAGCCAGGGCCGGTTACTTGAGTAACTCCAGGATTTAAAATAGTATTATCAATTTTTATTATCACCCCTCCTATGACCTCCCAGTCGAAACTGCTATAATTGAGTGTTGAATACATCAGGTTACCAACTACCCGATAGGTCACTTCCGATTCTTCGCATACTGTGATACATGAACTGGAAATCATCTGGTTTTGAACAGATAATTGAGTTGAGGTTTCTGAGTATATTTTCTGGCATCCAACCTCATTGTCCCAGGTGATATAGGGTGGGTTGATCTGGTTTACAATGATGGTTTTGGTTGCGGTAACAATACCATCTGTCGCTGTAAGTATGCAGCTGCCCGGCAGAGTCCATTGGATGATAATCTCCGAGGACGAAATGACATAGATAGTGCCATTGGCACTTGGTGTGAGGGTCCAGGTAAAATTGGAGGTTGGTGTAGGTGCAGGATCAAGACTATACATGGAAGCATCCCCAACACACAACCAGGTTTGTCCTTGAATCATTAGGGCATGTGCTGGACTGGCCATCAGAAAAAGGCAAAGCCCTGCAATAAATAAAACAATCGACTTTTGTTTCAGTTGTAAGGTAATAAATGTCTTCATTTGGCTAAAGGTTTTTGGGAAATAATCGTTGAAAAAACCCCGAGCATCGCCTCGGGAAGTAAAATCCAACGAGCCAGCTCCCAGTCATTCTGCCCCAGCCAAAAGATGGAAATGGTATAAATACACTGAATGCCTCTGGCACGAGGAATTATCTGGATAGACTCACACTCACACTCACACTGTAGTCTCTCTCTCTCTCTCTCTCTCTCTCTCTCTCTCTCTCTACAGCAGCAATGGTTTCAGAAGATTCAGGGTAAAAGCAACCGTGAATAACAGACAAAATCCCGGGCAAAAACAACCCCCGGGCTGATCGTTCAGCCGCGGTGATGAGGAGGTTGTCTGCTCCTGAGGGCATGGGTTCGGATTTCGTGTGCGGATTTCAAAGGTAAAGATAATGCCTATTTACCCGAAATCTACATCAGTAGTAAAAATAAATTAAAATTAGTATGAATTTGTGTTCTACATTCTATAATATTCAAAATAAATACTTTGCATTTCCTTCTTGGTGTACTTCCGTGTCCTCCATGCCTCTGTGGTTAAAGATACTTACCCAGCATATTGGTGTCATGTATTTTATTATTTTAGTAGCAGAATGGATCACCCCGCTACCATTTTGTTTTATTATTTTATTGATAAACAGGGTTTTTCAATGCCACGAATGCAGGAATAAATGTTACGAGAATACTCTCGTAAGTACAGTGATTGCCAACCAACCCCGTGGTTCTGAATATTTATTTAACCACAATAGAAACACTGAACCATAGGCACATAAAAAAACCTATAATCCTATGTAACCTATTGATACTATGTGAAAGAAATTTGCTAATTGACAAATTACTTCGCATACGCCACCGCCCGGGTTTCACGGATCACGGTAATCTTGATCTGCCCCGGGTAGGTCATCTCTTCCTGGATTTTCTTCGAAAGATCCATCGAGATGCTGGTAGCTTCCTCGTCGGAGACCTTTTCGGCTCCTACGATTACGCGCAGCTCGCGCCCTGCCTGGATGGCGTAGGTCTTCACCACACCGGGATACTGCATGGCAATCTCTTCGAGTTGTTTCAGCCGGTTGATATACGCTTCAACCACTTCGCGGCGTGCTCCGGGACGTGCTCCCGAAATGGCATCACACACCTGTACGATGGGTGCTAAGAGGGTATTCATCTCAACTTCCTCGTGGTGCGATCCGATGGCGTTGCAAACTTCGGGGTGTTCCTTGAATTTTTCTGCCAGCTTCATTCCCAGCAATGCGTGCGGAAGCTCCGGCTCGTTATCGGGCACTTTACCAATGTCGTGTAAGAGTCCGGCACGTTTGGCCAACTTGGGGTTAAGTCCCAGCTCAGCCGCCATTGTGGCACACAGGCGGGCCACCTCTTTGGAGTGCTGCAGGAGGTTCTGACCGTAAGAAGAGCGGTATTTCATCCTGCCCACCATACGAATCAGTTCGTGGTGCATATTGTGAATTCCCAGATCAATGGTGGCACGTTTTCCGGCCTCAATGATCTCCTGCTCTACCAGTTTCTTGGTCTTGGCTACTACCTCCTCGATCCTGGCCGGATGGATACGTCCGTCGGAAACCAGCTTGTGCAGTGATTGCCTGGCAATCTCCCTGCGCACCGGGTCGAATCCCGACAAGATGATGGCTTCAGGTGTGTCGTCTACAATAATCTCTATACCGGTTGCAGCCTCAAGTGCACGAATATTTCGTCCTTCACGACCAATTACACGCCCCTTAATTTCATCGTTTTCGATGTTGAATACCGAAACGGAGTTTTCTACTGAATGCTCGGTGGCGGTACGCTGGATGGTCTCAATAACAATCTTCTTGGCTTCACGGTTGGCCGTAATCTTCGCTTCTTCGATAATTTCACGTATCTGAACCGCTGCCTCCGACTTGGCTTCGCCCTGCAGGGCATCCACCAGTTGCTGTTTGGCTTCCATGGCCGATAACCCGCTGATGGCCTCCAGTTGATCTACCTGCTGCTTGTGCAATTTTTCAAGGTCTGCCTGCCTCTTTTCAAGAATTTCAAGCTGGTTGTTGAGGTTCTCCTTGATGATGGAAACCTCTTTTTGCTTTTTGGCTATCTCCTCCAGCTTCTGGTTAATTCCTGCTTCCTTCTGTTTAATCCTTGCTTCATTCTGCTGAATGTTAAGGTTCTTCTCATTCACATATTGGTCATGATCCGACTTAAGTTGCAGAAACTTTTCCCTCGCTTCCAGAATCTTGTCCTTCTTCAGCACCTCTGCCTCTGCTGCTGCCTCTTTCAACATCTGTTTGCTCTTCTTCAACGTTGCCTTGCGCAGAAATGTGGCCGTCGAAATTCCTCCTCCTGCCAGTCCGCCCAGCAGTGCTAATACAATCCATACTATATTCATCTTTCCTCCATTTTGTTATGATGGAGCAGGAGAAAAAAAATACCCGCGAGTAATTCCGGAGTCTTAAATAAACCCCAATTATACATCTTAGAGGTGCCTTCATCCTTTGGAGTCCACTGTCCACTTTGTGTGAATCCGTGCATGCACGGATGAGGCCTTCCATCGGAACGACTGAGCTTACCCCTAATGTTTATTCTGTTGAGTTTATAAACTGTAATGAATTATCGCGGGTAATATCTTTCAAAGAACGCACTATGCTTTGTTGTCCTCGGTTACCGGTTTTAATGCTTCTTCCATCTCAATCCCTATCCTCAGTTCAACCCCGTCCAGGGTTGTTTCACATTGCACAATGGCCAGTGTCTGCTGCAAGCTTACCATAGCCAACAGATCCTGATTGTCCTTGTAGGCAAAATTCTCTGCGTACAATCTGATCGACCTGTTGATTCGTCTGGCTGCTTCCTCTATCTGTTCTTTCTCCTTCTCATCTGCTTTTAGTCGGTACTGCCTTCCTGCAATGTGTATAGCTATTGAGATTTCATCCATAAATCTTCCTCACTTCCGGGCTATTTTTCCAATAACAACAAGCATTTGTCTATCTCCCGCATCATCTCGTTAATAATTTGCTTTGTTTTTATTTGATCTTCGTCGTATTGAATGAACGTTTTTGGGTTAGGGGTTAGTATTGATTCCTCTGTTTCTTTCTCCTCTCCATCACCCGATGGATTTTGCTGCCGAAGGATATCTCTCTCCTCCATTAGCTCCTCCAATTGCTTTCGCAACTTCCGGTTCGCTTCGGTCAGCCTTAGTATCCCGGCTTCTAATTCCAGTATTCGGGCTGATAACGGATGCATCCGGCACGCTGATGGGTTGGTTTACAAAGATACAATCTTTTATGATGTTGATGATAGTACCTCTTAATTTTTTTCGACAGGATTCTCCTTTTTTTCTTTTTCAATCATATATCCGAAAAAAAACCATGAAGGAAGATTTTATTGGTTATTTGTGGAATTTCAGGTTGTTTGGCGGTCCTTTTGCTCTGACCGATGGACGCTGCTTTACCGTTGAATCACCAGGTATTCCAAACCACGACGCAGGGCCCGACTTTCTTGGGGCTCGCGTGCGGATTGAAGAAACCTTGTGGATCGGACATGTGGAGATTCATCTGAAGTCATCCGACTGGATGCTCCATGGTCACCATAACGATCCACTCTATGATGCTGTGATCCTGCACGTCGTTTTTCAGCACGACCGCGATATTCTCCTCGGCGACCAATCTTTGCTTGCAGTACTTGAGTTGAAAGAGCGAATCGACCCGACTCTCTATGCACGATACCTGCAGTTTATGGCTTCTCCGGAGACAATACCCTGTAGTGCAATGATCACCGGCATAAGACCACTCCCTTTACCGGCTCAATGGATCGTTAGCCTGGGCATGCAGCGTATGATGCGCAGGGCTTCCGGTTTGTCGTATCTGATGACCCGGCTGGGCAATGACTGGCTTGAACTGTTGTATGTTTCATTCTGCAGAAGTTTTGGCAACAAGGTGAACGACGATATCTTTGAGATGCTGGCTCTGAATACCCCACTGAATCTGGTAAGAAAGTACAGCAACAACCCATTGCAACTGGAGGCATTGCTGTTCGGACAGGCGGGCCTGCTGGAAGATGATACATTGGTTTGTGGGGATGAATATGTGGCGTCTCTCCGGGATACCTGGAAAAATATCCGGTATCAGCACCGTTGTAACCCCATCGAACCCCACCTCTGGAGGTTCCTTCGTACCCGCCCCGCCAACTTTCCCACAATCCGACTTGCCCAGCTGGCTGCCCTGCTTCCCGGTTTCCTCGCCGTGAACCCACTGGATTTGCCGGAAATAAGCCGCTGGATGAAAGATGCCATGCGCTGTGAAGTCTCACCCTATTGGCAACAGCATTACCATTTTGGGAAAAAATGCAAAAGACTCCCCGCCGCAATAGGTCGTGAAAGCCTTGATCGTATTGTGATCAACGGGCTTGTTGTGAGCCTGGTGAGATACGGCGAAACCTACAGAAACCACACTTTCCTGTCGGAGTTGATGGACTTCCTGTCTGAGCTTCCACCCGAAAAACATCGCAGCATCCGACTGTGGGAAAGCCTCGGCATTAAGGCTGATTCTGCCCTCGAAACCCAGGGGCTTCTTGAACTGCTCAATGAATTCTGTCGACAGAAAAAATGCCTCGAATGCCGGTTCGGTCATCATCTGTTATCCTCAACG
>CAZJZF010000086.1:0-5827 GCA_964550385.1 uncultured Lentimicrobiaceae bacterium
GGTTTGACGAGGGGGCAGGGGGGAGCCTAACTCCCCCCGCTCTACTCTACTGGCATAAAAACCCTTTTCGGAGGGGACTCAAAATTAGAAATTGTTAATTATGAAGGGTTCAAGTGTTTAAGCGTTCAAATGTTCAAACGTTCAAATGCCTGGCCCTGAGCGCAGTCGAAGGGTCCAAGGATCAATCATAAACAACTAAACAACTAAACAAATAAACGACTAAACAACAAAATACATGAGAGAATTTACTTCGATAAACGACATTCTGGATTTTGCGATGGGCGAGGAGCAGGGTGCTGTAGAGTTTTACACCCGGCTTGCAGGCCAGGCCAAAACGGAGGATATGCGCCTGATTTTTGAGACCTTTGCCAATGAGGAGATAGCTCATAAAGCCCGTTTGACCAAAATAAAGGAGGAGGGAGCCTACAACCTTCCTCTGGAGAAAATTGCCGACATGAAGATTGCCGATTATGCCGTAAGTGTTGAAGTAACACCCGACATGAGTTATCACGACGCCCTTGTGGTAGCCATGAAGAAGGAGAAAGCGGCTTTCAAGCTCTATATGGCACTGGCCGACCGTGCTCCGGACAACACCATGCGAAATGTGTTCCTGTCCCTGGCACAGGAGGAGTCGAAGCACAAGCTGCGGTTTGAAATAGAGTATGATGAGTTCGTTCTGAGGGAGAACTGATTTCAGGATCAGGGCTCCCTGAGGTAGAACTTTTCCTGCAGCTCACCAATCTTCATCATCAGCAGATCGGGAGGCTCATACCCCTTTTGGGGTTGCTGCATATACTGCTCATAGGCTTTATAATAATAATGCAGGGCAGTTTCGGTTTGGTCATCACATTCTGCAACCATCGCCATCAGCATTGTGTTTCCCATCGATGCTGTATCGGTGGCATACAGCTGGCCTGCCAGAGATTTTGCCTTGTTGCATTCCCCTCTTAAAAGCCAGTAATGGGCAACCCTGAATTGCTGCTCAACCGAGTATTTCTTGTCGGATTTGATCTTTTGCTGCAGGGCATTCAGCGTTAATGTGTTGCTCCAAACTGTATCTGAAATGCCTGCCAGAGCAATTCCTATTCTGAATTGCATCTTACCGGTTTTCCATTGTCTTGTGGTGCCCGGGTCAATGCCCAGATACAGGTGCGAAGGATCCTGATAATCCAACAGATGTGTGTCGGAAGGTAGGGGTTTTATAATGTGCAAATCGCTGTTATTCAGCACTGAAATACCTTGTTTGAATTGCAGAATATAGTTTCCATACCAGGGGGTGCCGGGTTGTGAAATAGGAATCGGCGCAAAAACGGAGTCGAGGCGACGGATCAATTCCGGATCCTGCAGCAACGAATCGGGGATGCCCCAAACGGCCTCTTCATAACTAAAACCCAGGTTGTTGAAAATCCTGAAATGGACGATCACCGGCATTCCCCGTATGACCTGTACTTCCTCCAGGCTTTCGGAGGTGAGGCGTGCCGTGATGTTTTTGGTTTGAGATATGCCTGGTATTCCGAGCAACATCATTAAACCGATTGACAGCATAATTTTTTTCATGGCTTAAGGGATATTTTAATTTGATCGAGGCATCTGCCACGGCTGGCAGCTGCGTTTCCTGCGCATTTGGCACCGGCATTCTCCTGTGTTCCTGCGGTATTGTTGGTAATACTGCGTCCATAAATACTGGTATTCCTGCTCGTTATTACCCAATTGCTGATGTTCACCAGCTGTGGTTCCCTCCCGGAGCAATCGATTGTCGTAGTGGGACCACGCACATAGCAAAAGGGATTATAGCGGGTGGGATAGCGCATCCAGCAATTGCAGTCGCCGCTCGTTACACCGCCCGGACCTGCGATATGGTAAAAGACAGAATCTTCAGCATCATTTCTGATGGCTCTTCCATCAAGCGTTAAGGATTGACCTCTGAGCAGATACCCGCGAATGTAGCCTTCTCCATGATGCAGGGCACCCATGGCGTGCGAAAGTTCATGGGGAATAAGATAGCGCCAGTAGTCAGGCACCCCCATGCCAATCTGGTCAACGAAAGTTGTGTCTGCAATGGCCAGTCCGATTTTTGAAAGCCCTCCATACCCCAGGCTTGAAAGGTCTTTATGATTCAGTCTGGTCCCTTTCTGCTGAAAACCCAGTTTGTGGGTTTTGCAGTTGTTGTTGATTACCCTGGCAGAGTCGAATTCGAAATTGCCTAGCAATACAGGTGAAATTCCGCACAGGGGTAGATCTCCGGTTCCGAAGTTGTTCACATCCTGGATGAAGACGTTTTTTATGCCGGGATTTAGTCTGATGTGATTTCCCCTTGCGATGAACCCTCTGTACTCTTCATAAGCCGATATGCCGTCGCCGGGGTTTGGGTTCCCGGGAATAGCGTCGGTATCGGCTCTCGGATCGTAGGGATCTTCTATCCGTGAGGCTCCTCCTGCAGCCTGCGCCGGGGTTAGCCAGCCCCCATCGGCTATCTGATTCTCATCCACATCTCTGGGTATGGTAACCCGGTTGTCAGGATATTCCGTCCTGGTTACACGGCCTAATGCCGGATGTCTCTGTTCTTCTTTTTTCCATGCCACCGATTTGTACAAACCGTCGGTGCTGCCATCGGCATTGGCTGTGCTGCGCAAAAATCCATATCCCCCGAAATCCCATGACCGAATGATAACGGTGAACTCCTTCTCAGGCTTTTTGCTACAGGCGCTTTTACACCATGTAGTATCCAAAGTGCCGAAGCGTTCGTCGAACAGGGTGTCAAATTGCTCCAGATTCTGTGTTTTTTCATAGGAAAAATCAGGACAGGTATCAACAAACCGATCCAGAAGGGTATCGGGCCAGTTGAGGCAAATACCCGGTTCTTTGCTCACATTCAGCAGATCGAAACGGTGGATGCGACATTGGTGCGCAAGGGCATTTTTCCACTGGTCCTTTTCCTTGTATACCAGATAGGACTTTTTTGTCAGGATGTTGTTCGACTCAGGAACCCATGTAATTGACGTTTGCTCCAGCCTGATTCCCGGTTCATAAACCTTAAAAGTGATTTTTGCCTTCTCGGAGTTCCTGTCATTGATCTTAAGTCCCTGTCCGTTATAGGCATACACCTCAATTTCCACCTCACAGTCGAATTCAGGTGCTTCAAATACCACATACCTCCCTTTGCCACCTTTAACAAACTTTCCACCCCCTTTGGTAATCGACCACAGGAATTCTACATGGTCTTCATAGGTGGCGATGGTGTCATTGGTAAGGCATCTTACCGCCTCGCACCAAACGCGCATCCTTTCGGGGTCGCGTATATCGGAAGCGCAGAGCCATACCCACTCCTTATGCACCAGTTTGTCATTGTCGGCAGTTTTGGGTGCTATGATCGTTGGTTTAATCAGGTCACGATCCTGCGACCAGGCAGGTCCTTTGGCAAGGCAGGTTCCTGGAATCGGGCCTCCGCTCACTTGTGGCGGCGATGCAACCCTGAAACTGTCGGATTCGATGTGAATCTTATAATAATCAGGTTCCTTGCGGGTGCGACTGGTCTTGATTTCAATATTTCTTGTTATGGTATGGTCCAGGGGTTGTGATTTATTATCGTCGATAATCAGCAGTTTTACCATCGTGGTTTTTGTGCTGTCGGGTTCTACATAAGGGGGCATGAAGATTACCCGGTTTCCGGGTTTTTGCTTTTCGGGTATCAGGCAGCCGATTTCCACAAAATCCCCTTCGCCACTCTGTATCTGCCATTCAAACCGTACACGGCTGGAGGTGATTCGGGTATTCAGCGATCCGGTTTCATGGCAGTTGGGCATGGGGTTGCAGCGCCACCGGATGAGGTCGTAATCTTCGCCAGTGGCCAACAAGACGATCATGCTGTCGCGGGCAATCTTCATCGAATCGCGCCAGGGGTCGAGCCCTCCCTGCATGGCCGGAAAGCTGTCGAGCTCCAGTTTCACCAGGCAGGGGTCACAATCCAGCGGAGCCGGCTCCACATCATTGCCCTGGGTTGCACCGGTCTGATAGCTGAATCGGACGCATTGAGCATCTGAAAGCCAGGCAGAGGTGGTGCCGTCGGGGCGGAGAAAAGTTCCGTAAATCTGGTATACGAATGCCTGTCCGGGCTTCAGAAAAGTATTCAAAGGCACTGTAACCGAATACATTTGGGAATTGGAACCGGTTGGACCTGTGAATGTTAGAGGAGTTGGCGTAGCCGGAACCGGAACGCTCCACCCAATTACACGCCGGTTCACAGGTTCATTCCCTTCACCAACCCATACCGGCCTTTGGGGGCCCCATGTCCAGCCCGGCGGAAGCTCCGGCGGTACAGGCGGATGTTTACCGGTCCATCGGGGACCTTCCAGGCCCCACTCCCAACCGGGCGGTAAGGGAGGCAGATCGGCTTCCCCTTCATCAGGCCAGCTGGTTCCAAAGGGTATTGTATCCGCGGGTACAATACCGCCAGTTGTATCGTTGGGTTGCCCGTAGGTGCCTCCAGTAATGATCCCGCCCCCCGTTATGTTGCCTCCGGCACCACCCTGGGTTGTATCAGAACCGGCAGGGGGTGTATTGGCAGTTGGGGTTGGATTCAATGTTGGAGTTGGAGTAGGTGTTGGAGTGGGGGTAGGAGTTGGGGAAGGAGTTGGGGTAGGAGTTGGCGTCGGTGTCGGAGCCGGGGTTGGCACAGGCGTTGGAGTGGGTCCCGGATACAATCCACAGGGATTGGCACTTACTACTACCTCAAATCCGACAAAATCGCCGGTAGCCATCCAGCTGAATGAAGCTTCCGGGGTTCGGATTTTTTCGGTAACACTCCCCGCGCACAGCGCTACCGGGGAAATGGGGACTATGCTTCGCAATGCTTCTGATCCTGCAAGGAATGTAAATACCTCGCTATACCCATCGTTCATGCCCAGTGGAATTCCTTCACCGGCGAATGCTCGTACCTGCCAGGCATAGGTTTTTCCCGGTTCAAACGGTGCTGAATGCAGTGGATATGGAAACAGGGTACCGGTTAAAACTTCGCCGAAGAAAAAAGGAGGATTGGAACGAATGGCTTCTTCTGCTCCTTGTCCCGGTAATACTTCGGTGATGGTGAAGCTGTAAAAAAGCTCTGCAGCAGGCAATGGGGAGGGGGGAAGCCAGGTGAAAACCGGCAACGGATCTGCCACCGATGTTTCGTTTGCCGGAGTTACCAGCATCGGAGGCGAAGGGCTGAAAACCGAATGCTGAATGCACTGCCTTCCTGCCTCCTCCATGGTTAACACGTTCCAAAGAGTAGCACAGAGGGTATAGTTACCTGATGGAAGGGTATTGGATACGAGCACATACTGCTTGTATTCATCAGGAAGGAAATCGATGGTAATAGGTTCAAAAACACTGTAATGGGGAGTAGATATTCCAGGCTGAAGTTCAAAAATAGCGGTACTTCCCGAAAATACCAAGCCTGCTTTCTCTTCTTCCACGGTGCCGGTCATACGAAGGGTCAGCACTCCGCTGGAGAGGTTATCGAACGAAACAAGCTGCACGAAGTCCTCAGGATTGAATTTGCCCGGAGGTGGCATCTGCAAATGGATTACCACCTGTGCCGGGAGCCTGATGGCTATCATCAGGCATACCACCAGCAACAATACACCCAGTTGGGAACTTTTTGTTTTCATGGTGTTGTGGGTTTCATACTTACCTTTAACTGGCTTAAACATTGTCCTCTGCCGGCAGCAGGCCCTTTTGCGCAATCGCCCGATCTATTCGAACCTGTGCCTCCTGTATGATTGGTGATTGTTGTTCCAAATCCTATCCTGGGACTACGGGTTTTTAATCTCCATGTGCTGATATCCAG
>CAZJZF010000086.1:5837-8163 GCA_964550385.1 uncultured Lentimicrobiaceae bacterium
TGTGCTGCAGTTATTCAAACTCCCCCCAATTCTGCAATAGGGAGCTGCGTAACTGGGATACCGCATCCAGCAGTTTTCATCACCACTCGTAAGATCTGTCGGACATGCGATAAAGAACCAGGCGAAATCAGCAGTGTCGTTTCTTCTTGTTCGTCCATCAAGGGTTATTGAATTGTGTTTCGGCAGGAAGCCTGCAAGTTGCCCTTCTCCATGGTGGTATGCACCAAGTGCATGCGAAAGCTCATGGGCCACCAGGTATTTTTCGTAATCCAGGGCTTTATTGGTGAATTCATTGCTGTTGATCCTTACAAAATAGCAAGTATCGATGCAAAAGCCATCTACAAAACCTCCATAGGGTTGATCTGATGGAAATTGGTATTTAATAATGATCAGTCCTTTTTGGTTGAAACCCTGTGTGAAAGATTTTCTGTTCCTGTTAACCACCCTGGAGGTGTCGAATTCGTCGTTGTCAATAAAGACATTTTGAATACCTGTTTTACTCAAGGTTAAAAACCCGGTTCCTACATCATCACGATCGTAGATAAACAGGTTTTTTGCTCGTGGATTCAGTCTTTTGTGTTGGGATTTGACAACAAATCCCCTGTATTCCTCATAGGCAGTCAACCCATCTCCGTGATGGCTGTTACCAGCAAACTTCTCCTCATCCTTATCAGATGCAAAAGTGTCTCTGACGATCGTTGATGGATCATTAATAAGATAGACCGGAAGATAACCGCAATCAGCGATCCTGTTGGTATCAACATCTCTGGGTATGGTTACCCGGTTATCAGTAAATACTATACTCTTCTTCCCGTATGGATGCAACAATTCACTTTCCTTCCAAACCACCGGCAGATAAGGTGCTCTTGCTGTGCTTTTTACATATCCATATGCGCCATAATCCCGGCAATGAATGGTCGCACTCTGCGCTTTACAGGGCATCAGTGATTTTGCTGAGAGGCAGGAAATGGTATCATCGGGTGGCCATCTTTTACAAAACACAGTATCCCACGACTCCCATTTTTCTGACAATTTGAAATGCAAATCGGGACAGGTGTCGGAAAAAACTCCCGGAGTGGCGGGAAGAGCCAAAGGATAGTTAAGGCAAATCCCGGGCTCGTTGCTCGGCCGAATAAGCTCCAGATGATGAATGGCACACTGGTGATCCAGTCCCGGATTCCATATTTCCCCTTCAAGGTACATCAGAGTGGATGTTTTTACAAGAGGAGTATCACTTACCGGTAACCATTTCGAAGCTGTCTGATCCATCCTGATCCCGGGCTGATATATCTTCAGAGTGATTTTTCCGGGGGATTTTTTTTTGTCGATAATCTTCAAACCGCTTGGGTTAAAAGCCTGGACTTCAATTACTACGTCCCCCGGGCTGCCCGATGCCTCATACACAACAGTTCTGCCATATTTCCCTTTGATAAAGGCACCTCCACCGCTTATAATCCGCCACTCAAAATCCACATCATCCTCAAACATACTGTCTTTGCCCAGGGTGTTGCATTGGGATGATTTGCAGTTTACACGGAGATTGTCGGAGTCGCGTAGGTCTTTTACTGTAAGCCGGATCTGCTCTTTGCATACCAGTTTCTGTGCATCCTTTACACCGGGCAACACAATTTCAGGAGTTTTCAGGTCATTCTCCCCACTCCAGTACGGGCCGTCGGTAAGGCAGGTTCCCTTCGAAAGCAGGCTGGCATGAACAGGGGTCGGGAGCTGGTATTTGTCGGAGGTAATCTCTACTTTATAGAAATCAGGTTTGATTTTTTTCCGGCTGGTTTTCAGTAGGATAATTCTAACCACTGTGTTATCTGTGGCCTGTGAGGGATTGTCGTCGATGATGCTCAGCTTAATCCGTGTTTCTTTGGTGCTGTCTGGTTTTACATAAGGAGGCATGAAAATCACCCGGTTGCCGATATCTGATTTTCCGATGCCCGAGCATCCGATTTGCACAAAGTCACCCTCCCCTGAAATGATTTCCCAGGTGAATCTTACCCGTGATGATGCCGGCTTCATATCGACAGAAGGGGTTTCGGGGCAGTCGGGTTTTGGTGTGCAGTACCAGAAAATCTGATCAAAATCGGCACCCAGTGCTTTCAGCGTTACAAAGCCGTCACGTGGTATTTCCAGGGTTTCATCAGGTGGGTCGAGTCCCCCGTCCATCGGCGGAAATGCTTCGGTTTTAATCATGGCCACACATTCCTGACAAGGCGCTTTCTGGGGTTTGGTGCCATCGGAAGTAGCTTCATATCTAAGGCATTGCGGTTCAGATAGGTACCCTTTGAGTTTCCCATCGGCAGGGTCGTTGTATATGCCA
>CAZJZF010000087.1:0-8138 GCA_964550385.1 uncultured Lentimicrobiaceae bacterium
AATCGATTAATTCATGAAGTATCAAAAGAGTAGTTTGATTCAATTACTAAAACTTGTAAAAGAAATTGTCTCAGAACGAGGGAATGAATGGTTCAAAGACAGTTTGTATCAAGAATTATATAGCACAGGGTTAGATTACGGCAATAACTCCCCATCCGCTGAATCGTTCTTGAGATTACAGAGAAAAATAATAAGAGTAAAAGCCTTGGAATTTTATAAAAATATTGAGAGTACAAAATTGCGAGCAGAGCTGGTAAAAGATTTTCAAGAAATGCAATGGTATAAGCTGCTGAATCAAGTAGAAAAGCAGTATTTATTTACATGCTATCAAGTTGAAAACATGATTAACTACTTCATATCAAATAACCAAGCACATGAAAAAATAAAGAGCAGGCCAGAATTTTATTCCATAGAGTTTTCTGAGAAATTTATTGCAAAATCATATAGTTATTTTTTTTCAAAATCAGGTGATCCAATTGAAATTAGTAAAATTAATTCACTATATGCTAAGTTAGTATTTTGGGCAATTGAGACAAATAATAAATTATGGATTATGGATAAATCTAGAAAATATCATTTGGATCATATGATTAATATAAGAAATATGATTAGCCACCGAAACTCGCAAAGTGATTATTCGCAACTTTTAAAATATATCGATAATATTAAACGAGGAGATGATACAAGTTATGGATTCTTGGTTTCAATAATGACCCGAATCAAGAACACGCTGTTAGTTTAAATTTTGTGAAGTATGCTTTATGAATCGTAGGGATTTATACGCATGAGAATATTCAATCAATTCAATCATTACAACTTAAGTTTCAGTCAGCAGAGTGCATTAGCTAGACTCGAGGAGTATTTGTTGGGATCCATATCTGTCTTTATATTAAAAGGCTACGCCGGCACCGGAAAAACCACAATACTGAAAGGTCTGGTTAGTTATTTGAATGAGATAGGTCGCGAATGTGTCTTAATGGCGCCAACAGGAAGAGCTGCCAATGTTCTCAAGAATAAGACTGGATTTTCGGCACAAACGATTCACAGGACGATCTACAGCTTTGAGGATGTAGTGGAGATGGAAGAAGACGGCTCATTTTACTATCGTTACAAAATTCGAGAAAGTTACAATCCTGTTAATAAGATTTATATTGTGGATGAGGCGTCCATGGTTTCAGATGTAAAGTCGCAAGGCGAGTTTTTTCGCTTCGGGTCGGGTTGTTTACTGACCGATCTGATCGAATATAGTCGGGTCCAGAATCCCTCTGTGAACGCGAAGCTGATTTTCGTGGGCGACCCTTGCCAATTACCCCCGGTGTCGGATAACGCTTCAAGAACCCTGGATGCGACCTATCTTAAAGATAAGTTCCAGCTTGCTTCGGAAGAGGTTGAATTAAAAGAGGTTTTCCGGCAACAAGAGGCAAGCGGGGTGATGGAGGCTGCCACGCGCATAAGAAAGAGCATCACGGCCGGCGTTTTCATTGATTTCAATTTGCGTTCGAACGATAGGGATGTTTTAGGTCTGGGGTACGGAAACCTGATGGAGACCTGGGAAAAGGAACCCGGCTCCAAGATCATTATTGCCAGTAAGAACAGGACTTGCCAGGCCATCAATAGACAGATTCGACATCGTATACACGGGCAGGCGGATTTGCCCATTCAGAATGGCGATTGCGTCATCATCAGTGGCAATAATTCACTGAAAAATGTATTTAACGGGGAGTTCGCCGTTGTCAATGAAGCAGGAGTCAGTACGATCAGTCGGTCCGTACCATTGAAAGGGAAGCCGCTTGTTACGCTTACCTGGCGGGATGTGGAGTTGATATCTATGGATAGTCAGGGAAGCAGCAATGTGATAAGAGGAAAGTTGCTGGAGAATTACCTCCAGGGGGGAAGTCAGTTGAAACCGGATGAATTTCAGGCGCTTTACGTCGATTTTATCAACCGGCACCCGCAGGTCAAGCCCAAGAGCAGTGAGTTCGCCCAGATGCTCAAGAATGATGAATACTTCAATTGTCTCATCTTGAAGTATGGTTATGCGGTAACCTGTCATAAGGCCCAGGGTGGGGAGTGGGATACGGTCTTTACCATTTGGGACCATGATGTCACTGCAGACTTCAATTGTTTTACCGATAAACAAAGACGGGCTGGCAAGACAAACGAACAATTTTACCGTTGGGCTTATACAGCTGTTACACGGGCTTCCGGGAAGTTGTATGCGTTGAATCCGCCCACCTTCACGCCCTATTCAAATATGACTTTTGTGGATCCCGTTGCCCTCAAGACCTTACAGGATATGGCCGGAGTCAAGGCGATGGCAAAGGAGGTTGTATTGGATGAAAAGCTTCAAAAGCAGTTGGCTGAATTGAAACTAACGGATCAGCCGAGTCTGGTTCAGGATCATTTTTTCAGGGTCATGATCGCTGCCGAGGAGAGGGATATTGAGCTGACCAAATGGGACCGGATCGGTTACGAGATCCGTTACACGTTCAGAAGAGGAAATGAGCAAGCTGTTTTCAAGAGCTTCATAAACGGGAAGGGCGAGTTTAGGAATCCGTTTCTTCCCATACCCGCCCAGTCACCCAACAGCCTTTTCAACGAAACGCTACAAGCGATCTTGTTACATCTGCCGGAGCTCAAGATAAGCCGCGCTGCCGAACCTTCAGTCCAGAAGAATCTGGAGTTTCAGGATGAATGGGAAGAATCTTTCCCGTTTACCCGCACGCTGTTCAATGATATCGTGTACTTGTTGGAGGGCACGGGAATCACCGTAGATGCATTGGAGCATTTACAGTTCGCGGAGCGATACACCTTCATGAGAGGTACGGAAACGGCTGTGTTGGACTTCGAATACAAGAAAGAGGGTCTATTTGGAAGAATTCTCCCTATTCCGGGCCGGACAAACAGTGCGGAATTGATAAACAGCCTGCGCACCATATTGGGAAAATTATATTCAGAGGACAATGCCAACTAAGGAAATCAAAGAGCTTCGGCAGTCGGGAAAACTGGATGAAGCCTTGGCGATGGCCAGGGCTGAATTACAGGCCGATCCAGGCAATATCTGGTCCAAGCGCAATCTGAGTTGGGTTTATTATGAATTGCTGAAAAAGAACAATTCTCCCCATCAGTTCGAGGAATTTCATGCCTGGCTCGAAGAGCTCAGCAAGTTGGAGCTGACGGCGGAGGAGACGATGCTTTTCGATAATCTTTGCTGGCAGGTGGGAAAAATGTTATTCGGTTTGATAAAGGAGAACCCGCATGATTCCTCGAGGGAATTGCGGTTATGGAATTTGGTACGATCCTATCCTTTCCCCAAGCCGTCCGTAGGCTATAGCTTTCTTTTCAAAGCTTTTCATAAATCTTTGAAAGAGACCGACCGATACCTTGAGTTTGCCGATTGGTGGGGCTTTGAGCATTTCATGCCGGCTGATTATGAGAAGGAAAAATTGCCTGACGGCAAGGAGCTAATGTCCATTGTCGAGCAGGCGTACATTGCCTATGCCAAACATCTGTTACCCAGGCAGTCCTTGCAAGGTCAGGTTCATTTCGATCGGAGCAAAGCCGAATCATTCCTGCCCGCCATAACAGAGCTGATAGAAAAACACCCTCAGTATCAGTATCCGGCCTACTTCATGGCTAAGCTATTGTTGGCTTTAGGCGATAAGGGCAATATGCTTCAGTACCTGTTGCCTTTTGCCAAGAGGAAGCGAAACGATTTTTGGGTCTGGGACATACTGGCTGAGGCCTTTGCTGACGATCCCGAAAAGGTTTTCGCCTGCTACTGTAAGGCGCTTTCCTGTAGAAGCTCCGAAGACATGCTGGTGAACCTGAGGCAGCGAATGGCCAGGCTCCTCATTGGGAGGAAGCTCTTCAATGAGGCCCGTGCGGAGATCGATTTGCTGGTGAAGGCCAGGAAAGATGCGGGTTATGGCATCCCGGCTGAAGTGGCTGACTGGCAGGGGCAAAGCTGGTATAAATCGGCGGCTGCCGCGAATTCCAATTTTAGCCTGTATAAGACCTGGCTATCGCTTGCCGAATCGTTGCTGTATGGCGATGTGCCAGAGGAATCGGTTATTGTTGAGTTTGTGAATGCCGATAAGAAGATGCTGAACTTTATCGCTTCGGAGACGAAATTCGGTTTTTTCAAATACAAGCGATTCCTATCCGATGTTCAGATAGGGGACACGCTGAAGGTGCGTTTCCAGGAAGGCACAGTGGGCGGAGTTTACAAGGTATATACGGTAGCCAAGGCCTCCGATCCTGCTTTTGAAGAAAAGTTCAAGAAAGAAATCACGGGACTCGTGAAGATACCAGCTGGCAAACTGTATGGTTTCATTGAAGACGTGTATATTCACCCCAAGCTGGTTACGAAGCTCAATCTGGTGAATGGGGCTCAGCATACGGGGGTAGCCATCCGGTCTTATAATTCCGAAAAGAAGCAGTGGGGCTGGAAGCTTATTTAAGCACTACATCCGCTTGTTCCACATTGTATACCCCAATGCGCCATTATGCATTAATCCGGAACCTGATATGGCAGTCATAAAGAATCAGTTGCAACTGGAGTTCCCCCTGCCGAAAGAGGAGCAGGAGCGATTGGATCGCTTTAACAAAATGACAGTTAAGCGGGCATTGGAAATCAGGGCGGCTGTGTTAAAAGCACAGGCTGAACGGGCAGCGGCCATTGACAAGCTTGCCGAGGGCCAGGACAGGGCCGCAGTGGTGGAGCGATTGATGAATGCAACACTGGATTTAAAGAGGAAGAGGGAGTTAGACAAAAGAAAAAAGTAGTTGAATAGGAACAGCTTGAAGGATGATGCATGAAGCTCCTGGCTTAATGCGTGGTCTTTCCTTTTAGCTTAAATGTTTGATTCCGCACACTCCCGCCACATCCCGATTGATTTTGACGGATTGTGGACTTTTTAATTTTATAGAAATCTGTAGGACAGCCGTGATTAAGGCGAATGTTCTTGCTGAGGGGAATCCCGAACCCCCTGAGGTCCCATGGTATTTTATCGATAGTCCATTACCCTTGAAGTCTCGTCAATAGTTACTGCTCATCGGGCGGATTTTTCTACGAATTTTTTCTGTGCAGATTAATTGCACACATCTGTTTTATTGTTGCAGTACCAAAACCACGGAGCCATGCAGCAAAGACTTCCTCAACAGTACCACATGGAAAGCGGTCAACCCACCGGCCCCCTCCTCCCGCAGGGATACCGCCGGAACGAAATTCCGGTCCTGTCCTCAACTGTGCAGTTGCCTTGCATACATGCGCTTTAGTATTGCACCCGTCATGAAGATCAAATCGACCCCGATGAACCAAACCTCCTACAGCGACCTGCTGCGGAGAACGGAGTGGCAGTTGCGCCGCCGGACGATCCTTCGGCGCGACGGCTTCCGCTGCAGGAACTGCGGAGCCGGTGCGGAACTGGAGGTCCATCATCGCCAGTATCGCCGACATCGAAGGTCCGGAGCCTTCGTGATGCCCTGGAAGTATTCGGACGAACTGCTGGTTACCCTCTGTCGTCCCTGCCACCTTGCCGGACACCGTCAATACACCGTACCTGTCGTAAACCTGTAAATCAACCACTGCCATGAAACGACTCATCAACCGCATCTTCGGAATCAAATCCGCACCCGCCGCCGCTCAGCCGGTCGCTGAAGCCCTTGTGAACCCGGAAGCGCTGGTCGACCAGCCGGTATCCCGCGAACTGTTCGTGGCGGCGTCGCCGTCTGCCAATCAGCCGGCCGCTGCCGAGAAGCAGGTCGCAGCCTTCCTTGCGGGAGATCATTTCGCTGCCGGCATGCAGACCGGTTACCAACACCATTCCGCGGACCATCTGCGCCGGCAGGTGAACCTGCTTGCGGCGCAATACCGCAGCCTGGTGCAGGACGAAGTGGCGCTGCTTGAACAGCAGGCTACGGAGTACCGGTTGCACCTGGTGGAATTGGGCAACCAGTTTCCCGAACTCCGGGAACAACTGGAGATCCGCCTGGAGGCCTTGCGCCAGCAGCAGGAACAGCACCGCCGGGAGCTGGTGAATTCTGTCGAGCTGGAAGGCCGCATCAGCGCCGTGGTCAAGGCTTACGAAGCCGGGTACGAGCAGGGCATGAAGCAGTACCTGGTCGAGAAAGGCCTGCTCGGCGACTATGAAAAGTGATAACCAACGCATGCTAACCCGATAGACCCATGAAGAAGATCGCCTACCTCATCACCGGTGACGACTCCGCTCACCTGCAAAAGCACACGCCCTACAGCCGGAAGAAGATCCAGGTCCTGGGATGGACGCTCCTGCTGCCGGCGTTCCTGTGGTTCATGACGGGCACGCTGCTGGCCCATGACCTGATCGGATTGGGCTGGCCCCCAAGCATCCTGATCGGCTTTATCATGGGCGGAGTGGTCTTTGTCATGGACCGTTCGATCGTGATGGTCGAGGGAAATTGGCAGCTCTATTTTTCCCGTTTTGTGTTGGCCGGGATCATTTCCTTGCTGGGGTCGGCCATGTTGGATACGGTCCTCTTCAACAACGACATCGAGTACTACATGCAGCAGCAATTGACCGCCAAGGCCGATACGGCCTATGCGGACGCACTTGCTGCGGCAAAGCCTGAGATAGATGAGCAACGAACCAATACCAACCGGGCATACCTGGATTGGCAGGCACGCGAAACCATTTTCCAGAAAGAGGCGGATGGCAGTGGTGGCTCAGGAAGAAAGGGGATTGAGAAGATCGCTACAGCCAAGCGCCTGCAGGCCAATGTAGCCCATCAGGAGTATTTACGACTTCACCGGCAATTCTCTGTTTTAGACAGCATGAGCCGGGTGACGGCTCAGCAACGAAAGGATGCGGTACTTCAGCAGGACGGTAAGAATACCATTCTGGTGAAATTCGAGAGCCTGCACGCCTATTTACGGGTTCACGGCCTTGCGCACATTTTATACTGGTTAGTCTTTGGCGCCTTGTTATTCTTGGAGATACTGGTGTTGCTGGTCAAAGTATATTCCAGAAAATCTTCTTACGAGATCGAAGTGGAACGGCTGGAGAAGCTCCGGGAGTTGCATACCCGGCGGATATTGGACTATCACGAAGACGACACCCGGGAGCAGAAACGATTAGGAGTCAAAGGTCAGGCTGCAAAGGCATTGGTATGGAAACAATGAAGACCATTAAAACGTGGAAGCGACTACTGGGAAGACTGCTTGCTTCCGGCAGGCCCCCCAAGACGAAGGAGCAATCCTTTCGGCTCCTTCATCCTGAGGCGACCAGTTTCGCAGAGGCGATCGGTCTTAGCAGGGACCGGCATCAGGAATTGCTGGGGTTCGTCAGCCAGGGCCTGCGCAGCCTGTCGCAGGGCATGCTCCGCCATCAGGCGATCGAAGTCCTATACATCCGATCGAAGGACCTGAACGAGTTTGCCTTTATGCTCGGATGCTTTAGCTTCAAAGAGGGCGTCATGCAGGCGGAGAGGGATATGCTGAAGCTGCATGAGAATTGAGCCGTGAATCTCCCTGTCCACTCTTTCCTTGATCGGGTAATCTAATCTTGCCTAAGGCGGATCAACGAGTATGTTTAATGGGGATATGCCTGATTGGGAAGCTATGTGAAGGACTTGGTGCGGTAGGTAAGCAACCTCGTTGTTCTCTTTGCCTCATGAAATGATATCCTGTAATTGCCCCTCAATGTGTCCATGCTCGCGTGAGGCAGATCTCATGTAAAATAATAGTTGTAACCTAAGTTTCAATGATTGATAAAGCTCAATGCAACTATTGTTTTTTGCTAGATGCTGCACTTGAGTTTACATGTAGTCTGTTTTAGTGCAATCACGTGTTTAGTAGCTCGGTGACCTTCTAAATAGAAAACCGGATCCTTGGATTGTCTTAGATATTTTTTAGGAATCAACTTCTTCAATGACAGATTGGCTGAATTTTGCCACCTAATCCTTAATTTTATATTTTAGCGTGAGTTGAGATCACTGAAGAATAAAACAACGGTTTGATTCTAGAAGGATCGTGTTAGTATTTACATAACTTTGATTTAAGAAGCTCAAATGAAAAGTTCACAACTACTCCTCATCTCATTGGTCATCCATATACTAATTGGAACAGCGAAGGCGCAAGTTCCCAACTATGTACCCAC
>CAZJZF010000088.1:0-8117 GCA_964550385.1 uncultured Lentimicrobiaceae bacterium
GCCCCGATATCACAGCCTCCACCAACACCGTTGCCATGGCAGGCAATGCACCCACCTCCGGCACCGGGCAGTGGAGTATCGCATCCGGTACAGGGGGTTCGTTTGCCATCGCCACCAGCCCCACCTCAAATTTTACCGGCACCTCCAACAGCGTGTATCAGCTTGTATGGACCATCAGCAATGCGCCCTGCAGTGCCAGCTCCGATACCGTAACCGTAACGATGCCTGCCGGACCAACGCTCCCATCTGTTATTTGCGGAAGCCCGTCATATACCCTTTATGTTCACCCTACAGATAACGCAGGCCCAATGCTTTGGGGTTGTGTGGGAATTGTATCGGGAGCTTCCGACCAGTGGAATGGCGCTACCAATACTCCCCTCATTGTGCAGATGTGTGGACAGAATACTGCAGCATATGTTTGCAACAATCTGGTAGCCTACGGCTATTCCGATTGGTACCTGCCTGCTTACATGGAACTCGATTGCGTGCGTTCCAGCGCTGCTATCATCGGAGGTTTTTCTGCTGATAAATACTGGTCTTCATCCGAAGGTGCGGGAATTCTCAGTGCCAACGCCTACTACCGAACATTCCCCTCGGGGGTGAGTGGTGTTGGAGGAAAATCCTCAACCCAGGCAAGGGTTCGCTGTGTACGCAAAGACTAACCGGTAAATCAGCTCATCCCTTTCTCCACCATCTCCCTGATCAGGTTATCTGCCCCTTCTGCAATCTGGCTGATGGAGGCATCCAGCATATAGCAGGGGGTTGAGAAAACATTGAATGCAGGGTCATGCACTACTTCGCCATGGGTGGTAATCTGGTGTTTACTGCCTGCTTTTTCGATCTGGGCAATGGTGCCTGCTTCGCTGCCAATGGTAACTGTTGCCCCTTCCAGTACAACCGACACTATAGCAGGAGCAATACACAGTGCTCCAATGGGTTTGCGGACAGCCGCAAACTGTTTCAAAACCCTTTCTACTTCGGTATTAACATCACAACGGCCTCCATCAGAAGCAAAGGTGCTGAGGTTTTTGGCTGCCCCGAAACCTCCCGGCAAAACCAGAGCATCGTAATATTCCGGTATCAGCTTATCCATTGCCTTAATGTTTCCGCGGGCAATACGCGCCGACTCGATCAGCACATTACGCCACTCCTGCATGGTTTCACCTGTGAGATGATTTTTTACATGGTGTTGTGGGATATCAGGGGCAAACACATCGTACTGATGCCCTTGCCTGTCGATGGCCAGCATGGTGAGCACTGCCTCGTGGATTTCAGTGCCGTCGTAAACCCCGCACCCCGACAATACTATGGCAAATTTTTTCATATTTTTCTTTTTATGGGTTGAGTATGATTATCACAAACCGCTTTTCCACCCTTTGCTGTAGGCTTTTTTAAAGTATTTCCAGTATTTGCTCCCGCTGGTGTGTGCTACCACAGCGGTTTTATAACCTGAGCCGGGATATTTCTTTGCATCCATCTTGCCGTAGTCGTAGCCAATCTGCTCCTGCAGAAGGCGGGTTTGTGCAGCGGGATACCCTTTGGAAGCAAGCTCTTTCAGCATCTTCATCGCGGCTTCATTGTTGCCCAGGTCGCGGTACCGGAATGCCGCTGCCAGAATGAAATTCAGATTTTGCTGCACGGCAAAGGTGGCAAAGGGCTCGTGTTCAATGCCATATACCTGCACACTGTTACGATTGTACATCTCTTCGGCCTCCATATACGCTTTCACTGCCTCAGGATTTTTGTACTGCTCCAGTAAACGGATCGTCTCCCTGTATTGCTCCTGGTATTGGATGGCAGGGGTAAGCTGCACCAGATATCGCTGCGCTGATGAGTCGGACAGGGCGCATTCGGGCAGCCTATTGGCAGCTTCAATGGCAATCCGGATCTCTTTGCCGGCTGTTATGAAATCCTTGGCTTTGGCATGAAGATACGCTTTATCCATGGAAGCTTCGTAAGCCTCCTGTTGTTTCAGACAGGCTGCGCTTACCATCCTCCCCTGCAGGCTTTTAAGACGGGTTTCGATCTCTTTGTTGTCCAGAAGGTTGTACTGGTTGCGCATCGTCATAATCTGCAGCATCTTGTCTTTGGTGCCCATCAGGTTTCCCTGGTTGAGCATCGCCTCCAGCTGATCGGCCTCTGCCATAATTACCTTGTGGGCAGCCGTTTTGCGGTATTCTTTCAGCTTTGCATCGGACGTAAAGCCCCCCTGGGCTTCGAGGTTGGTGGCTTCATCGAAGTAGCCAAGTGCCTGGCGGTACTCCTTTTTATCCAGCAATCCCTTACCGCTCGAAACGGCAGCCTGATACTCCTTCTGCCGAATTTTCCCCATCATGGCTGCTTCCTCCTTAGCGGAAGTAACATAATCGGGATATGTTTCGCGGTAGCGCACCGCCTCCTGCGTTTTTGCTTTGGCCCCGGCCAAATCCCCTTTGCCAAAGAGGGTGGAGGCATCTGCCACCATCCCTTTGTGGATGCCGGTGCGGCTCTCACGCTCACGAGCCACCAGCAGGTTCTCGTCGCAGCGGAAGGTATAATTCCGGCACAGATACCAGCCATCGGTAAGCAATGGCAGCGCATCGCCATAGCTTTTTGCACGGTTGAGGCGGTCGGCCTCCTGCAGCATATCCCTGAAACAGCGGTCCACGACGGTTTCCAGCTTGCCCTGTGCGTTGCCTGCAAGGCTGTGCTGATCCATATAATCTGCAACCTCTTTGATCATATTTACGGCTTGCGGAAACTGCTTGCGATCGATTAAGGGTTGCACGTCGTCGAGCATCCAGGAAGCGTGTTCTTCGCGTGTCTCGGTGATGTAGGCAGGAATGCTGATATCGGGCCGGAGGCCGAAGGTGTATTGCGACTCCTGCGCTTTCTGGTACACCCCAATGGCCTTTTCGAACTGCCCCGATGCCCGGTGTTGGTCGGCTTGCTTCAGGTACAGTTCCATCAGGTTCGATTTGTAGGCATCCAGCGCATCGGCCGACTGCGGCGACATCTTGTTTTGCAGAAACAGAATCGCTTCGTTCAGATAGTATTCCGCTCCGCTGATATCGCGTGAGTTCATCGACTGTTGTCCCGACATCAGGAGGCTTACGAAGATGCCGTTGCGGGCTTCATCAAGCAGACGATAGATCTGGGCAGGAGCAGGAATACCTGCCTTTTGGGAGAACTGCAGACACCGATTCAGGAGCTCAAATGCCTGCGGATAATTTTTTCGGGCTATCATCCGCTCTCCATCGCCGTAGAAACCCATCTGCAACTGGCCAATAAGCCCCTGCAGCAGCGGGGGTTCTGCCACTTCAGTATTGCGGTTCAGGTATCCGAAAATGTCATCCATAGTTTCCTCAGCCTGATTCCAGTCGCTACGCGAGAGAGCCACCTGCAGCCTTGTGATCAGGCTTCCCAGCACTGTGGTGTGCACCTCATTGATCTTATCCTGAAAGAAACCTCCTGAAGAAAGGGTGCCGGCATTCTGTGTTACCAGCTGTAACGCATCCTTGTATTGGTTCAACGCGAGCTCAAATTTTCCCAGCTTCAGGTTTCTGTCGGCATCCGAGGTGAGGGCTCCGGCAAAACGGCTGAATACCTGCATTACCTCTTTATTGTCGGGAATCAGATCCTTAAAGTTACTTTGCAGCTGCGATGCCTCTTCCAGCTTACGGAGCCCCTCCGGACGATTTCCCTGGTTCCACTCCCGTTCTGCCTGACTGATGATGGCCCGGTACTCGTTGGTTTTTTGCACTGACTGCGCCTCTTTGATGGAAGCCAATAGTTTGTTTACCTCCGTCAGGGTGGGTCTGTCGGGATTCATGGTCAGGATTTTTTCAGCCCTGGCTTTTGCCTCATCCACCCTGCCCTGCTGCAGGTCTATCTTTGCGATCTGCAGGTTGGAGCCGATATGCCCGGGGTTGTGCCCCAGCGATTTGCTGAACCATGCCAATGCCCCTTTCAGGTCATTCTTAGCCACCAGCATCATCCCCTTCTGGTAGCACATCTCATCCAGGTTGCGCAATTTCTCCTGCAGGGTTTTTTGGGTCTCGTGATACAGGGTAGCAAACTCTTCCAAAGCCGGGAGCAGCCGTTTCGGGTCGCTCTGCTGGAGATTGAGTTTGGTGGCAAAGTCTTTGGCAATCACCTCATCGGTGAACCTCTTATACCCCTCCAGCTCCTGCATCTGGCTTTGGAGCCTGTCGGGATCGTCGTAAGAAAAAGCCTTGATTTTGTTGTTGTTGGATGCGAGGGTGGCGGCATCCTGTTCGTAAACCATGATGTTGCCTTTAAACACCTTCATCGCATTGGCTTTGGCGACGGTATGGTAAAATAATAGCTTTGCCTGGGGCGATACCACTTCGGTAATTCTCAGAGAAAATCTGGAGCCCGGCCACGTGTCGGGGATGGTGATGGAGGCAATTTTTACCTCTTTCCCCGAAGATAATTGTGTAAGATTCACGTCGTTCTGCTCCTGTTCGTATAACACAGATCCCCCTTCGTTCAGAAGCTGAACTCGGCAGTTCATCCGGTCGGGAACCAGGAGATTTGCCACATCAAAACCACGGGGATTCAGCCTTCCACCCAACCCTTTGCTTTGCAGGGTAACCACCAGCATAAGTTGCCCCGAAACCCGGTTTACCTCCAGCTTTTGCCGGTAATTAAAGGTTGTTCGGAAAGAGGTGGCAGGAGTGAGTCCTGATAATTCCCCCATGGCTGTGATCAGTTGGTTGGTATGCTCTTTCTGTTCAAAGGAGCCGGTGATGTGCATCAGGGTATAGCTCTTCTGGGTATCCTCCATGAAGAGGCTTTCATCGGGACCCCTGCTAACGGGGGCACCTTCAACCTGAGCCATTACATTTAACCCCAGAAGTATTATGCTCAGAATCATCAGCAGTTTTCGCATAGCAGAAAGATTTTAAAGGTGAAAGAAACGAGTTCCCAAAAATAGCAAAAAGCGTACTAAAGGGACAACAAATCCCTGATGACTACCGAAGCACACAGGCAGCCAAACAGCGGAGGCATATAACTGATGGTACCCACGGTGGATTTCTTGTTGGGCTCTCCGGTTACCTCCAACACCGACGACTTGCTGGCCAACTGCGCCGAATACACCACTTTAAAGCCGGTGCGGATCCCCATCCTGTGGAGTCTTTTACGCAGTATGGCTGCCAGGCGGCAGTTGTACGACTTGTCGATGTCGTCGGTACGCACCAATGAGGGGTCGGTCTTTCCGCCACTTCCAAGAGAGCTTACCAGGGGGATGCCAGCCTCCAGGGTTTGCCGGATGAGGTGGATCTTGGGAGCCAGTGTATCTATTGCATCTACCACATAATCAAAGGGCTGACTAAGAATCACCTCTGTAAGGGCATCATCTTTCAGGTATTGATCAAAAACCGTAAGGTTCAACTGTGGATTGATATCAAGAAGCCGTTCTTGCATCACATGGGCCTTTTTTTGCCGGGTGGTGCTCACCAGTGCCGGGAGCTGGCGGTTGCGGTTGGAAGAGTGTACAGTGTCTCCATCGGCAATGGCAAGGGTGCCAATTCCGGCACGGCACAGCATCTCTGCTGCCCAGGATCCCACGCCACCCAGCCCCACTACCAGCACCCGCGATGCCCCCAGGGTTTTAAGCCCTTCAGCCCCTATCAGCAGTTCTGTGCGTTGTTGCCAATGATCCGAAGTTACCATGTTGCTATTTCAGAAGGGAGCAAAGATAGTATTAATGACTCTTTGTTTGCTTTGATCTGTCAGCACGCGGATTATATCGGATATACACTGATTTAAAGGGCTGTTTCCAAAAATATCATACTGAAATTTTCAAACAACTGCTTTATCATATCATTTGGCGATATCCCTTTGATCTCTGCAATCTTCTCAATGACCACAGAAACAGGGATATCGGAGGCATCGGTTTCGGGGAGAATTCGCTCTGCAGGTGTCATAGCACACACTTCAGCTGCTTTGGATTTTGGGTTAAAGAGGTGCTTCCCAAACCCCAGATAGCACCCCTGTTGCAGAAACAGTTCCGCCTCGCGCAACGATCCCGTGAAGCCGTGAAGCAGCCAGGGTTTACAACCTGCGTATTGTTTTCTGTATTGCAACAGTTCACTTCCTGCCCGTACATTGTGGATGATCAGCGGTTTGTTGAACTCCCGTGCAATTTCAAGCTGCCGCCTGAAGACCTCATGCTGCAACTCCATGGGGATTCGTGCCAACCGGTCCAGTCCGCACTCACCAACCGCCACAACCTGTGGATTTTGCAGAAAACCATTCAATCGCTGAAGTTTCAGCTCCAGTGTTTCAGGTTTGATAAACCAGGGATGGATCCCCGCACTCCAGTAACCTTCTTCCGGCACCTCTATGGCATCCCTGTCAAGGTTCACCACCGCAACCTCACCGATGGAGGGGATTCTGTGGGTATGGGCGTTGGGATACATCGGAAATCTGAAGGGAATCTAACCAGGCAGTAATCCTGACGTTACCATGGCATGAATTCTTCTGGCCGATTCCTTCACTCCAAGTGTTTCAATGATCACAAACAGGTCGGGTCCCATGGATTTGCCCACCAGTGCAAGGCGGATGGAGTTCATGATCTGCCCCATACCCAGGTTATTTGCTTTAATGTATTGGATAGTTTGTTCTTTCAGTTCAGCAGCTTCGGCTCCCGTTCCGTTTTCGAGCAGGCTGGAGATATGAAGCAGATGAGAGCCGATTTCGGGTCTCCAGTGTTTGGCGGCCACTTCCGGGTCGTACTGCTCCGGAGCTTTGAAGAAAAAGCATCCCTGTTCACACAAGTCTTTCACAAACACAGCCCGTTCCCGTACCAGAGCCACCACACGGTTTACATAGTCGTTATCGGCAGAAATCCCGCGTTCAGCCAGCAACTCCGTAAAACGGCCTGTGAGTTCATCGTCGCTGAGTTGTTTGAGATACTGATGGTTAAACCATCTGGCTTTCTCCACATCGAATTTTGCCCCTTTTTTACTGATCCGATCGATGGTGAAGGCTTCGGTGAGCTCTTCCATAGAGAAAATTTCCTGCTCGGTGCCGGGATTCCAGCCCAGCAGTGCCAGGAAGTTAATGAAGGCATCGGGCAAATACCCCGATTCGCGGTAGCCTGAGCTAACCTCACCGGTAACCGGATCTTTCCACTCCAGCGGAAACACCGGAAATCCCAGGCGATCGCCATCACGTTTGCTGAGCTTACCGTTGCCGTCGGGTTTGAGCAGCAGGGGCAGGTGGGCAAATTCGGGGGCTTTCCAGCCAAAGGCTTCGTACAGCAGCGAATGGAGCGGAGCTGAGGGGAGCCACTCTTCGCCTCGGATTACGTGGGTGATCTCCATCAGGTGATCGTCAACAACATTGGCCAGGTGGTAGGTGGGCATACCGTCGGATTTGAACAGTACCTTATCGTCGAGGGTGGAGGCGTGTACCGTAACCTCGCCCCGCACCAGGTCGTAGATTGTCACTTCGGCCAGTTCGGGGATCTTAAACCGTACCACATACGGCACCCCTTCCCTGATTTTCTGTTCCACAACTTCTGGGTCGAGCGAAAGGGAATTCTGCATCTGCATACGAACATGATGATCGTACTGTGGGTTGGCAACCCCTTTGGCAGTAAGGCGCTGCCGCATCTCTTCCAGCTCCTCAGGCGTATCGAATGCATAATAGGCGCGACCGGCATTCAGCAGATCGTCAACATATTCGCGGTACATGGCGGCCCGTTCCGACTGCCGGTAGGGGGCAAAGGGACCTCCTGCATGCACCCCTTCATCGAACTGAATGCCACACCATTGCAGCGATTCGATGATGTATTTCTCGGCACCGGGCACAAACCGGCTGCGGTCGGTATCTTCGATGCGCAGAATCATGGTTCCTCCCAGCTTCCGGGCAAACAGGTAGTTATACAGGGCGGTCCGAACTCCGCCAATATGCAGCGGGCCGGTGGGACTGGGGGCAAATCGAACGCGTACACTCATTACAGCAAGGGGTTGAATGGGCAAAGATAGTGAAATGTGCTGATGTGTTGATGTGCTGATGTGCTGATATGTTGATGTGCTGATATGTTGATGTCGAAGTGAAACGGAGACCACGTCGAAGACCACGCTCCTGGCGTGGCCGAAGGC
>CAZJZF010000089.1:0-8090 GCA_964550385.1 uncultured Lentimicrobiaceae bacterium
TGGATCCACATGCATTTATGACGGTAATGGACGCCAATGAGATCCTCGGAGAAGGGTTTAAATCTTTGAGGGACAAGGTAGAAGGCTAAATCGTTCTGCGCCCGGATAACCAGACGCGATCAGAAGCAGCCTCGAATCACATCGTTCCCATTGGCATAGATCAGCAGGGCGAACAGGATGACCATTCCTCCGATTTGTGCATATTCCAGAAATTTGTCGCTCGGTTTTCTGCCGGTAATCATTTCTATCAGAAGGAACAACACATGTCCGCCATCCAATGCCGGAATGGGCAGGAAGTTCATAAATGCCAGGATAAGCGACAGGAAGGCGGTGAGATTCCAGAATGATTCCCAGTGCCATTGGCCCGGAAACATGTTGGTAATGGTACCAAACCCGCCAAGTCCTTTGTAAGCCCCTGTTTCGGGCTTGAAGAACAGGCCTATCTGTTTGACATAAAAGGAGAGTTTTTCCCATGCCATATTGAAACCTGCAGGGATGGAGGCAAAAAAGCCATACCGTATCACCTTAAACTCGTAAATCCCCATATCCATGAGGTCACTGTAGGAAAGCATGGCAGGAACAACCTGAAATTTTCCATTGGAATCGATTTTTGCAATCACTTCCGTCATGGTATCATTACGCATCACCTTAACGCTGAGGGTAGTATCCGAAAATAGCTTTCCCAGGTTCAGAAACTGGTCGAACCACTTCAGCTCCATATCTCCGACTTGTACAATCTGGTCGCCTGGCTGGATTCCCACCCCTGCATTGATGGATGAATCAGGCACTTCTGCAATCACAAAGGGCATTCTGGGAGCTAAAAGAAAAGCCCCTTTCCGGTCTACCAGTTGCCCGATAAAATCTTTTGGAAGCGGTATTTTTACAACCTCTCCCTGCCTGTCAACGGAAAGGGTTCCCCCGAAAGCCATCTCAGGAAGGATTTCGTTGAAGTATACAATCTCCTTTTCGTTCATTGCAAGAATTTTGTCACCGTCGCGCAATCCGAGGTTGTACCCCAGGCTGTCGGTAACCCAAACGCCGTCTGTGAGACTTTTTACCGGCAACCGGGTTTCGCCCCAGGTAAAAAGTACCATCCAGTAGATGATGAAACCGAGGATCAGGTTTACCAGAATGCCTCCCATCATGATGAGCAGCCGCTGCCATGCCGGTTTGGAACGGAATTCCCAGGGTTGAGCGGGTTGTTTCATGGCCTCCTTGTCGAGTGATTCGTCGATCATTCCTGATATTTTTACATAACCTCCCAGGGGAAGCCACCCCAGTCCGTAAGTGGTTTCTCCCCTTTTAATTTTGAAGATGCTGAACCAGGGGTTAAAGAAGAGGTAGAATTTTTCGACACGCGTTTTGAACAGACGGGCGAAGATAAAATGCCCCATTTCGTGCAGCAGCACGAGAATAGAGAGGCTTGTGAGCAGTTGAGCGATTTTTATGAATACTTCCATTTTTGAGGATTGTTATTTTTCAGGTTAGTGATTCGACGTACTTTCGGGTTTCATGATCTGTGGCGATATAATCTTCAAAGGTGGGTTTGGGGATGAAACCGATGTGCAGCATGGCTTTTTCAATCAGGTCGGACATCCCGGTGAAGGAGACCCTGTTTTTCAGAAATGCAGCAACTGCAGCTTCATTGGCTGCATTGAGGATGCAGGGCATGTTACCTCTCTGCTTCAGGGCTTCGAAGGCAAGGCTTAAATTCCGGAAGGTCAGGGTATCGGGAGTTTCAAACGTGAGGGCAGGATATCTGGCGAAGTCGAAACGGGGCCAGGGGGCCGGGAGCCGTTCAGGATAGGAGAGGGCATACTGGATCGGCAATCGCATATCAGGCATTCCCATCTGTGCTTTGATGGAGCCGTCGGCAAACTGTACCATGCTGTGTATCACCGACTGCGGATGGATCACCACTTCAATATTTTCGGCAGGCATATTGAAAAGCCAGTGGGCTTCAATCACCTCCAGCCCTTTATTCATCATCGAAGCGGAATCGATGGTGATTTTTGCCCCCATTTCCCAGTTGGGATGGCGCAATGCCTGTTCGCGGGTTACACGTTCGAGTGCTTCCCTGTTCATCCCGCGGAATGGACCTCCCGATGCGGTGAGAATCAGTTTTTCAATCTCTACATGATTTTCACCTACCAGGCATTGAAAAATGGCAGAATGTTCCGAATCAACAGGAATAACCCTGCTTCCGTTTTCCAAAGCCAGTTTATTGACGATCTCTCCGGCCACCACAAAAGTCTCTTTGTTGGCGATGGCCAGATCCTTGCCGGCAGTCAGGGCTTTCAGGGTGGGCTTGAGGCCGGCAAATCCCACAATGGAAACCAGTACCATATCGGCCTGCGGCATCGCTGCAGCATCCGCAATAGCCGCTTCACCTGCCTGCACCAAAACAGGGGTACCTGCAAGTGCTGTTTTTACCAGTTCGTACTTGTCCGTGTTGGCAATCACCACCACCTCCGGCAGGAATTCCATGGCCTGAAGGATCAGCATTTCGTGGTTGTCGGAAGCGGTTAAGGCAACCGCCTTGAAACGGTCGGGAAAGCTTCGGCATACTTCAAGTGCCTGTGTGCCAATGGAGCCGGTGGATCCCAGAACCGCTATGTGTTTTTGCATTTTGTTTCCGGGAGATTTATTCAAAAACCATGTAATCCTGGGGATCAACCGGGTTGCCGCGATGCCACAGTTCAAAATGCAGGTGCCGCCCTGTCGAAATCTTCCCGGTTCCCCCGTAGATGGCAATGGGATCGCCCGCTTTTACATAGTCGCCCTGTTTTTTCAGAAGGGCACTGTTATGTTTATATACAGAAATCATGTCATCGGTATGCTGCAGCATAATGGTCCAGCCTGTTTCTGAAGACCAGGTGGCAAGGGTAACGGTTCCTGTAAGGGTGGCTTTGATGGCCTCATTCTCCCGGGCTGCAATATCAACGGCGTAATGGCGGGTAGATGCATTAAAACCGTTGATGACGGTTCCTTTGAGGGGCGGGAAAAAAATGAATCCCTGAGCAGAGGATATGCGACTTTTTCGGCTGATACTGTAAGGATCTACCTGGCTGTAGGCTGCACGCAGCATTGAATCTTCGGGCGACCGCTGAAGCTGAATGGTGTCGTAATTTTTTGAAGAAGTGGTGTTGGTGTCGTTCCACGGATCGCGGATATCTTCTCCCTGAATGACTTTCTGAAAATTGGTGAGCCACAGATCATATTGCTGCATCACCCGCTCCTGCGAATCCAGTTTCAGCTGGGTAACATACATTAACCGCTCCTGACTAATGTCGGAATATCCGCTGATCCAATATCGCAGGCCGGTGTTGGAAATGATAATAAAGGCAAACATAAACAGCAGGATGATGCTCGCCCCCAGCCCCACCACGAGGTTCCAGCGGGACATTTTCAAAGAGAATTTTTCCTCAAAGGTGCCGTCGTTGATGAATACGAGCCTGTAACGGTCCCGCATTCTCCTCAGCATTCGTTTAAACGGCTTTTCAGGATCCAGCTTCATCCCCGGGTGTTGATTAAAGGTGCAAATATCGGTAAAAATGGGATACGATCCATTGGGGTTTTTTCCATACTTTTGGCCCTTTATCCATTCAGAGAAGATTTCCCAGATGAGCAAAACACCAGATCCCGGAGCAAATTATCAGGCGACCCGGAAAGCTATTGGTTATGTTACCCGAAAAGAGGCCACCCAACCCGATTACGATCGCATAGGGTTTATGTCGGGACTTGAAGTGCATCAGCAACTAAAGACCGTTCGGAAGCTTTTTTGCAGGTGCCCGGCAGGCTGCTACCATTCCCATGAAGATTTCGATGCTGAGATCATCCGGCATATGCGTCCTACCTTAAGCGAACTTGGCGAATACGATGGCACAGCACTGATGGAATTCAAAACCCGGAAAGAGATCGTTTACCGAATCAATAATGAAACTGCCTGTACATACGAAGTAGATGACACTCCTCCTTTCCCAATCGACCGGCAGGCACTGGAGATTTCCATCATCATCTCGCTGCTGAGCAAGCTGAATATCGTGGGAGAGGTACACGTTACCCGGAAGCAGTACCTTGACGGGAGTATTCCCACCGGTTTCCAGCGCACGGCCATCATTGGGGTTGAAGGGGAGATTTCCCTGCGCAACAAGAAAATCAGGCTTATCCAGCTCAGTCTTGAAGAGGATTCCTGTCGTGAGATCTCCGATATCGGACACGTAAGGGTGTACAAGACCGACCGGCTAGGAATGCCACTGATCGAGACGGTAACCTATCCCGACATGGTGAATCCCGATGAGGTGAAGGAAGCCTGCGACTACATCCGTTTCCTGAACCGCAGTACAGGTTTGGTCAGGACCGGAATCGGAGCCGGACGGCAGGATGTCAATGTAAGCTGCCGGGGTGGCCATAGAGTGGAAATTAAAGGGGTGGCACATTCCAAATGGATTCCTGAGCTTACCCATAATGAAGCATTCAGGCAGTGGGCTCTGCTGGCAGTGCGCGAAACCCTCAAAAGCAGGGTCAAAGATCCTTCTTCCTGGACCTGCACCCATCAGGAGCTGCGCTTCAGCGACTTCAGTTTTCCCTGCGATGTTATCAGAGAGGCCCAAAAACGGAAAGAGAAAATTGTAGCTGTAAATCTCCCCTTCTTCAAAGGGATCCTCAGCCATTTCACCCAGCCGGAACAGACGGTTGCCCATGAATTCAGCGATCGCCTTAAGGTAATTGCCTGTATCGAAAAACCCAATATGGCAACTTCTGAGGATCTTCACCCTCTCATCGCCAACGATGATATGCAGAAAATCGCTGTGCGTCTGGGCGCTGGCGAAACCGATGCGCAGATCATCTTCTGGGGCCCGGCTGATGATATCAAAACAGCACTGGAAGTGATCCAGGAGCGCGGTGCAATGCTCTTTCAGGGAATTCCCCCGGAAACCCGCAAATCTTTCGAAGATGGTACTACGATTTTCGAAAGGGTTCTTCCCGGCGCCGACCGGATGTATCCCGATACAGATACCGCCCCCATACCCCTCGAAGACAGCTATATAACAGAACTTGGCAAAAACCTGCCCGAAGATATTGCCGACAGAATCCGCAAAATGGCCGAATGGGGTATCCCTGCTGATACGTATGTCTATATCCTGAGTAAAAACCTGTTTCCCGTCATCGAAAATATCATCAGCAATATCGGTTATAATCCGAAGTATATCGGAACCTTTATCGGACAGTATCTGAAAAGTATTGAAGGCAGGTACAAAACCACCACCGACTTTAACTACAGCCGGCTGGCGGAAATGTTCAGGTTTATACGTGACGAAAAGCTGGATCCGAAAATCGCCCGAAGGATTTTGCCCCTCTGGTACCAGCACCCCAAAATGGATTTCGACAGCGTGCTTACCCTGCTCAAATTCAAGCGGATAGGTGCAGAGGAAATCCGTTCCAAAATCCCGTTTTTAAGGCAGAAATTTCAGGCCATTCGCAGGTCAACCGATGATCGCAATATGCATAACTGGATTATGGGGCAACTCATTCCCACTGCCATAGGAAACATGGGGCTGACGGAATTGGCGGAGATGGTAAAAAACAATGGCGAACAGAATTAATGTAATCAGATATGAGCGAAGATATTTTCCAGGGATACAAAGGGGAAGCCCTTGAAATGCTGAAGCGTTTCAATGTTCGGGTTTGGGGTCAGGCTGAGGTGGAAACCACACGGGGTAATTTTCAGGGGACAGTTCTTCCCCGCTCCGAAAACGACGACGACAAGCACATCGTAATGAAGATTGTTACAGGGTACAACATCGGAATTGATACCCGTACCATCACTGCAATGGTGGAAACAGGCTACAAGAAAGCCAATTACAAAATCCCCGAGAAGCAATTTCCGGTAACGCCGGGGCTCCCGAAAGTGAAATTGTTTGGAACCGGAGGCACCATTGCTTCCCGGCTCGACTACCGCACGGGTGCTGTAATTCCGGCTTTTTCCCCAGGAGAACTCTATGGAGCTGTTCCGGAGCTGGCAGATATCTGCAATCTCGAAACTGAGAAAATCTTCGCAGTTTTCAGCGAAAATATGGGGCCAAAACAGTACATGGCTCTGGCTCAGGCCATTGGAAAGGAGATCAGGAATGGAATTGATGGCATTGTGGTGGGTCATGGTACCGATACGCTCCATCATACCGGAGCAGCCCTCACTTTTATGGTACAGAACCTCCCTGTCCCGGTGGTGCTGGTTGGATCACAACGCTCATCCGACCGACCCAGCTCCGATGCAGCCCTGAATCTGCAACATGCCATGAAGGCTGCCGGACACGGCGATATTGCCGAAGTGATGGTGTGTATGTTCGGACCTACTTCCGACGAATACGGCCTCCTTCACAGAGGCACCCGCGTAAGAAAAATGCACTCCTCCTACCGATCTACCTTCAGAACCATCGGCGATACCCCGCTGGCCATGATCAGTAAAACCGATTTCAACCCCATACACAAGCAATACAATAAGCGACGAAAAGACCGCAACGTAGATATTTTCCCCTATTTCGCCGACGATGTAACCATGCTCTATTATTATCCGGGAATGAAGCCGGATACACTGGATGCCCTGGTGGATGCAGGATACAGGGGGGTGGTTTTCGTTGGAACCGGGCTGGGGCATGTGAACAAGGAGCTTTATCCTGCCATTGAAAGGGCACACGCCAAAGGGGTGCACATGTACATGACTCTTCAAACCATCTGGGGTTATGTGCACATGTTCGTTTACGATACCGGTAGGGATATGATGGCCAAAGGGATTATTCCTGCCGGCAATATGCTGCCCGAAGTGGCCTGGGTGAAACTGAGCTGGGTGTTGGCTCAAACCAACGACCCGGTGGAGGTGAAACGGATGATGCTTACTCCCGTGAACGGAGAAATCACCGACCGTGAACCCTACAACGGATATCTGGTGTACCAGGGAGGCGTTCCGGAGGTGGAAGAGTTTATTAAAAAGGTTCATAAATAACCTGTCGGGCATTTCCTAAAATCTTGTTCTATGAGTTCTCCCATTTCTTCTGAACAGCTTGCGATAAACCTGAAAGAGAAAGAACGGCTTTGCCGCGAAGCAGACCGTTTAAAAAGCAGCACCCAATGGCGCGAAACAGCAGATCTTATCAAGGAACTGCAGCAGGAATGGAAAAATACCGGCCCTGTTCAGCCCAGAGAGCTCGCCGATGAGCTGTATCAGCGGTTCAGAACAGCATGCGACACCTTTTTTGATAATCGAACCCGTGCTTTTCAGAACCAGGAGCTGGAACGGATCGATAACCTGTATCGAAAAACAGAACTCTGCGAACTGGCCGAATCGCTTCAGAATCTGGAAGATCCGGATGAAGCGGCAGAAGAGATGCAAAAGCTTTTTGCCGAGTGGAAACAGATTGGTCCTGTGCCCCGGGAAAAGAGCGAAGCCCTGTGGGAACGATTTAAAACGGCTCAGGATGTTGCCTTCAGGCGGCGTAAGGTAAAATTCGAAGAGAAAGACCGCGAGAGGGAAGAAAACCTGAAGCTGAAAGAAGCCCTTATTCTTGAGGCAGAAGCCTTGGAAGTAAGGGATGACATCAACGAAATAACCCCGCTGGTCATCGGACTACAGGAGCGATGGAAAAGTATTGGGCACGTTCCACGGGAGAAAGCCGATGAAATCTGGGATCGTTTCAGGAGAAGCTGTGACCGGTTCTTCGAACGGAAAACGGCATTAAACAACCAGCTCGATGAGCAACGACTGGCGAACCTCATCATACGGCAGAATTTGTGCAAAGTGGCTGACGGACTGAAGGATTCGGTAGAATGGCACGATACCTCAGAAAAAATTAAACAGCTGCAAATGGAATGGAAAGCCGCCTGGCCGGTTCCCAAAGATGAGGGAGATAAATTGTGGGACGATTTCAGGGCTTCCTGCGACCATTTCTTTGAGAGAAAAAGGATCCATTTCGAGGAAAAAAGGGTCGAATGGCAGAAAAACCAGGCAGTATGGCGGATGAATATGGAGAAAGCCCTGATCAGGAAGGAAGAAGAGATTACGCGCCTGGAAGCTGCCCTGGATTACGAACGAA
>CAZJZF010000090.1:0-8046 GCA_964550385.1 uncultured Lentimicrobiaceae bacterium
CGGCATCAAATACATCCTGCCATTCCGCAACAACAAAACGTGGCTCAAAACAGTGCTTGCTGCCACCCATCAGAGCGATAGCCTGAAAACTTCGTTCCTGATGGATGACTTCTCCCCTTTAACAGCCTATAAAAGCGATTATGCCACCAACTCCATCAGGACGAACACCATTATTCAGCATAAATTCAACGCCCGGCACAGCCTCAGAGGGGGAATTATCTACAACCGGTTATTCAGCAATATGTATCAAAGCAAATACAACTGGGCAGATTCCATATTGGTGGTGGCTCTCGATAAATCCCATAGCACCAGCCTTGTACAAGCGTTTCTGCAATGGAAATTCAGAATGACAAAATCTCTTGAACTGATTACCGGTATGCATGCCCTGTATTTCGACCTGAACCAGGACTACAGTCTTGAGCCCAGGGTAGCACTCAAATGGCAGATCCGTAACAACCAGTCATTAAGTTTCGGATCAGGATTACACAGCCGTATTGAAGCAGTTCCGGCTTACTTCGCCAATGTGCTGAACAGCGAGGGGCAATGGGGAGAATTCAACCGGAACCTTCAGCTCAAATAATCACTGCACAGTGTTCTTGGATATGATGTAAGTTTCAAACAGGATTTCAGGTGCAAAACAGAAGTCTATTATCAGCATATCTTTAATATACCTGTGGTAGATACCCTCAACAGCACGATGTCGGCGCTCAACTTCAGCTATGGCATCCCCGAAGTGCAGCTTACCAACAAAGGAACCGGCAGAAACTTCGGGGTGGAATTCACCCTCGAAAAATTCTATGCACACCAATGGTATTTTCTGTTTACTGCCTCGATTTTCGACAGTAAATATCTGGCGAACAATGGCGTATGGTACAATACATCCTTCAACAACCGGTTTATTACCAATTTTCTTGTGGGAAAAGATTTTGCAGTGGGCAGTAAGAAGCAAAACATTGTGGGTTTGAACATTAAGTCACTCATCAGAGGGGGATTCAGATATACCCCCATCGATTTTGAAAAATCGGTGCTGGCTGGTGATGAAGTATACGACTGGGAAAACACGTTTGAGAAACAGTTCCCGCTGTACCACCGCTTCGACCTTGGTGCCAGCTACCAGCAGAACAAACAGGGTTACAGCTGGTCCATATCGCTGAATATTTACAACATATTGAATTATCAGAATATTCTTACCTACGAACTCAGGCACAACGAAAAAGACAATACCTGGAAGATTGCAGGGGTGAAAGGTCTTGGTATTGTACCGAATCTGAATTTCAAGATTGATTTCTGAAACCGAAGAAAACTTTAGGTAATTTGCACCGGTCAACCATGCCATCTTTACCCATGAAAATCAAAGAGCTTAACCATCTGAACCGAACGCCCCGATTCCGGAAAACCTTGTTCAGGTATCAGAAAGAGATTCTGATAGGGCTTACCATCGGAGGGTCGCTGGTGGTGGGTGTATGGCTGCTTTTTGACCAGTTCTACCCGTTTGTCAACACCACCCATCTGTTATGGCTGCGACTGATTACCATCGCAGTATATATGGCAAACCTGGCAATAGCTTTGCTCCGGAAATCGGAACGGGGGTTTGAACAGCATCTGATTGCCGGTTTCTATTTCGGTGCGGTGTACTGCATGCTCCTCACCATGTTTACAGGAGCCACCCAAAGTCCTTACTGGTACAGCCTCTTCTTTATTCTCATCGCATGGTTTGTGGTGATGAACCTTCCTTACCGTGAACTGCTGATCCATGGCATGATGTTCATCATTCTGTTTCTGGCTGGGCAATATGCACAGCAACAATATCCGATTGGCATTCCTGAACTGCTGCAAATGGTATTTCTCTACCTCGGGGTTTTCCTCATCGGAACCTTTTCTGCCATCAGCCGGAATCTGGCAGATGCACGTAAGTACCTTGCCGACAATAATTTATCACGAACAAATGCTGATCTTGAAAAGTTCAGACTGGCGCTGGATCAGGCTCCCGTTTCGGTTTTCATCATGGATAAGGATTGGAATTTTGAATTCATTAACCCCTCATTTGAGATCATGTCGGGGTACCCGAAGGAGGAACTCTTACATCGCAACATCCGTAACACGCTCTATCAGGGGCTTACCGATACACCTGAATCCAGAAAAGCCATCGTAGCCTCCATAACAACTGGTGAAAGCTGGGAAGGGGAGCTGCACACCATCAACAGAAACGGAAACAGGTACTGGGCTCAGACCATCGCATCGCCTTACAAGAACATTGATGGTGAAATCAGTGGTTACATTGTAATCCAGAAAGACATAACCGAGAGCAAACAGCTGCAGGAAGCTTTCGAGGAAAAACAGAAGCTGTACAGAACACTGATTGAGAAATCGCTCGAAGGGATTGTGCTCACCTTCAACCGGAAATTCTTCCTGGTAAATCCAGCTTTTTGTCAGATTGTAGGATATTCGGAACAGGAGCTAATGGAGATGAACCCGGTTGAGCTTCTCGCTCCGGAGAACCGGGATGCCATTCTGGAGATTGCCGATAAGCGGATGGAAGGGCTGCTGGATACTTCCATCTCCTACCTGGCAGAATTTATCCACAAATCCGGCAAAAGGCTCACCCTGGAGATGAATTCGTCCACCGTGCAGATCAGCGGACAGAACTATTCCTTCGTTACTTTACGCGACATCACTGAGCAGTACGCCCTGAAGAAGGCGCTGGAAAAAAGCGAACAGCAGTATAAAACGCTGATCGAGAAGGCCACCGACGGGATCGTAATTACCCAGGACGGCTTGCTGAAATTTGCCAATAAGGCGATGCTGGAAATGATGCAATACACCGCTGAGGAAATGCTTGAAAAATCGTTTTACCAGTTTGTGTTACCGGAAGAACACGCATTGATGCAGGAATACCACAAGCGGAGAATGGCAGGTGAAGATTTTCATACCCTGTACCGGAGCAGGTTTTACCGTAAAGACGGTAACATCATTACAGTAGAGCTGAACTCCCGCACCTCCGATTACAACGGGAGGCCTGCTGCCTTCATCATCATCCGCGACATCACCAAACGGCTGGTGGTGGAGGATGAACTCAAACGTGCCAAGGAGGAATTGGAGGAGCTGAATAAAAGCCTCGAAGAGAGGGTGCGTGAAAGTTCCGACAACCTTACGGAAGCCCGCACCCAGCTGATCAGGCTGCAAAAGGAGAACCTGCAGTCGCAGTTCGAAGTGCTGCGCCAGCAGGTGAACCCGCACTTTCTCTTCAACAGCCTGAATGTACTTACTTCGCTGATCAAGCTTGAACCCGACCTGGCCGAAAAATTCACCGAACATCTGTCGAAGGTTTACCGCTATGTGCTTGAAAACAAAGATCATGACCTGGTGGAGCTCCGCACCGAACTCGACTTTCTGGGTGCATACCTCTTCCTGCTCAACATCAGGTTCATGGATAAAATCATCGTGACCATACAGATAGCCGAAAAGCAGAAATCGCTCCTCATCCTGCCGCTGGCATTGCAGCTTCTGATCGAAAATGCCATCAAGCACAATGCGATGTCGAAGAGAAATCCGCTGCGCATCGAAATTACCGCAGATGAAAAAAACTACCTCCACATTACCAACAACCTCCAGGAGCGTGAATCCTACATCGCCAGTACCGGGGTAGGACTTAAAAATATTCGGCACAGGTATGAACTGCTCGAAATGCCGGTACCAGAATTTTTCAAAACAGAAACCACCTTTACCGCAAAGATACCTCTGAAAGAAGCAGCTGTGTGATAAAGCCTTAATACCGTACGAAATGAAGATCGCGATTATTGAAGATGAAGTATTTGCAGCAAGAAGGCTTGAGAATATGATTCTGGAGTACAATCCTGCATTTGAGATTGTGGCTAAACTCGAATCGGTACACGATTCGGTAGACTGGTTCCGGCAAAACCCGCAACCCGACCTGATCTTTCTGGATATTCACCTCGAAGATGACCTGAGCCTGGCCATCTTTAAAAAGGTTACCGTTACCTGTCCCATCATTTTTACCACTGCCACCGACGAACTGGCCATCAGGGCTTTTCAGACCAAATGCATCGATTACCTGCACAAACCGGTGGTGCAGAGCGAATTGGTAAGGCTCCTCGATAAGTATTCCTCCGGCGAAAAACGGGAGTGCAAACCTGTTGACGCCAGCTTTTTCGACGACCTGATTGGTTACAAATCCTAAACGCTTGATAGATCATGAAAACCATCATTATTGAAGATGAAGAACTGGCGTCCAGACGCCTGAAATCGCTGCTTACAGAGTGTTTTCCCGAAGCACAGGTGCTCGCAACCCTGGAATCGGTGGCCGATTCGGTTCAGTGGCTTAAAACCCATACACCTCCCGATCTTATTTTTCTTGATATCCATCTCGAAGATGGCCTCAGCTTCTCGATTTTCGATGAAGTGTCCACCACAAGCCCGATCATCTTCACCACTGCATTCGATGAATATGCCATCAAAGCCTTCAAGCTTAAAAGTGTGGATTATCTGCTGAAACCCATTGTCCGCGAAGAGTTATGCCAGGCTGTTGAAAAATACAAATCTTGGCAGGGAGTGCAAAAGCCCGCTCCCGATCTGAATGAATTGCTGCAGATGCTCACCGCTCCCAAAACCACCTGCCGCGACCGGTTTCTGGTGGTGGTAGGTGAAAAAATGAAAACCGTTGACGTACAGGATATCGCCTATTTCTTCTCCACCAGCAGCATCACCTTCCTGGTCACCTTCGACAACCGTCAATACACCATCGAACAGAGCCTTGAGAAGCTTGCCGCAGAACTTGATCCGGGAGCATTTTTCAGGGTAAACCGCCAATACCTGGTGCACCACAGGGCCATTGTCACCACCCACATCTACCCCAAAAGCAAACTGAAACTGGACCTGAATCCTCCGGTAAAAGAGATGTTGTTCGTAAGTCTCGACAAAGTAACCCCGTTTAAAAAATGGCTCGACGGAAAAATCTGAATCAAAAACCCTATAATAAGATGAGCACAAACAAAAATCCAATCCCAGGACTGATTCTTTTGCTTCTGTTACTGATTCTGGGCATCAACGGGATGGCAGGCGGATTACTCCTGGCGATAAAACCCGACGGAAGCCTGCTGGGAATGCAACAGGGATGGCTTGAAAACACACCCTTCCCCAATTACTTCATCCCGGGCATTATGTTGTTTTTTGTAAATGGATTGATTCCTATGGCCGCTTTTATCGGTTTGATATTCAGGATGAAGAGCCGCCTATTCGGATGGTTTAACCTATTCCCTGAAAAACATTGAAGCTGGACCTGGTCGCTCTATTCCGGCATCATCACCATGGGATGGATCATCGGGCAGCAGCTCCTCACCGAATATTTCATCCTGCAACCCATCATTGCCTCGATGGGTTTGGGAATCATTATTTTTACGCTGATGCCTGCCGTTCAGAACAGGTATTGATTTTTGATATTCAGTTCCTTGTATTCGTCATTCAGCCCTTTTCTTTTTTATGTATTGAAGATGCTTTGGAAATTTGCAGTGCAATGAATAAAAGCTTCAAAAATCCAAAAAATCTTAACCCATGAAAAAGAAACTTACATCCCCAAACGGCATGACTGCCACCGGCATGGGGCCGAAAATTGTACGCAGCGCATTGCCATTTCTGGTGGCCGGAATTATTTTAGGTATTGTTAACCCGGGCTTCTGCCGGATTACCTCTGCTGGAAACCACCTCTCTGCCATTTCCGGAATTATTCTTATCACGGCAGGCGCTTTGTTGTGGATCGTTGCCGTAATTCAGTTCTTTAAGGCATTTCCATCCGGAAAACTGATAACCAGAGGGGCATACAGGATTTCGAGGAATCCGATTTATGCAAGCTATGCTGTTCTTATACTTCCCGGCCTGGCGCTACTTTGCAACAACTGGTGGTTCCTGGCAGCTGCTGCATCCATGTACATTGCACTGGTTGCTCTGGTAGGTGAAGAGGAAAAACATCTCCGCAGGATCTTTCGTCACGAATATCTGAACTATTGCAGCAGGGTTGGGAAAGTCGGTATCCTACCGCTTATCATCTGGAAATGAACCTATTTGCCTTGTTGAAATATTATGAAACGACATTCCTCTATTTTACTTTGCCTGATTTTTTTACTTCTCCAGAGCAATTTAACAGCTGCAACTTCTGAAGATAGTATTCCGCGGGTTCACACAGCCGGTATCCAAAGCGGCTTGTACGTGCTGGCCTCTGTTGATGAACTTTACAGCCCATACAACTTCAGCGGTAAAAGCATTTTTTACGGAGCATTCTGGGACATTCAGAAGAAAAATTACAAGCATTCACTCAAAGTAGTGTATACCAGACCCGACAGGTTCCCCAAATCGGTAAACCTCAACCCCGATTTTTTCGCACCAGACGATTTTCTGTGTGTTAAAAAAAGCTTTGTGTTTGAAGTTCACGACCATTACCGTTTCAGAATCAACACTTCAGCCACCGGACCATTAGGAAAATGGGTCGCCGGGGCATGGGTCACTACTGCGAATATTACCACCAATGCCTACGGTTTGCCTGAGTTGGTGCAAAGCAGCATTGAGGGTGGCATCTGTGCCGATTACCGGATTAAACACCACTCCTTCAGCGCTGAAGCTTCTATACCCCTGGCTGCCTGGGCGTTGCGAAATTGCTATTCGCTGTCGATGACGCAGAATTACGAAGAAATCGATCGTTGGGCCTTTGTAAAAAGGAATTCCCGTTTTCAGTTGCCCAACACCCTGCAGGGATTTTCCCTCAGTGCAGGGTACCGGTGGCAATGCAATAAACACATGGTAGTTACTGCTGATTACCTCTTCAGGTACGGTATCAACCGCCTGCCCCGTCCCCTGAGATCCGTAACCGGGATCTATTCACTGGGAGCGGGATATTCTTTTTAAGAATGAGTCGACTCCTGAATTTGCAGAAAGAAATATATGCCACAAAGGCTCCAAGCCACAAAGAATCACTGCGAACTAAAAAATCAGTAAGACAAAAATTGTAAGTCTTTGTGCCTTTGTGTCTTCGTGGCAATAAAATTCACTGCAGAGTGGATAAACCTTGTAGACCCAAACTCCAATTCTATGAAAAAAAACACTACCATTGCTGCTATCGGGCTGGGTTGCCTCATGCTGATGAGCGGCTGTGAAGACCGGCTTCTGCAGGAGCGGTATGACTCCTCCCCCATCGACTGCTTTGAGGTGTTCTGCGATGATTTTGATCAGTTTTACGGGGCATTCGACGCCAAAGGGATCTCATGGGATTCACTCCGGATGGTCTATGGTGCAGCACTTGATGAAGAGAGTGATGAAAAGGAACTGTTTGATGCCCTGTGTGGTATGCTCAACGCCATCAACGACGGCCATGCCGATCTCTGGTCGCCCGAATACGGATATTACCGGTCATGGAACCGCAGAAACAAATCGTATTTTGCCGATCTGGCCACCAAAGATAAAACCAAAATCACCCATCAAAGGGGTGTAATCATGGCCAACTATCTCGACAGCGGCTACCGGTTTCTTGACATATCAGGTCATCTTTTCATATATGGCACCATAACCACGTCGCAAAATTGTATCGGCTACCTCTGTATTCCAACGTTCAACCTCGACCTGTACCCGGTCGACTTCATTCAGGAAGCGCTGGATGCATGCCAACAGACCGATGCCGTGATCATTGACCTGCGGTACAACGGAGGCGGCAGGACAGAAGCCTTTGTGCATTCGCTCAATTGCTTTGCTGGCGAAGAAAGGTGCTATATGCAGTCGAAATTCAGAAATGGCCCAGGGCACAACGATTTCACTGTGCCTGAGGAACATATTACCCATCCCCACCCCGACTGCCTGAAAGCGGTTCCGGTAGCAATGCTGATGAACAGCTACTCCGCCAGCTCGTCCGATCATTTTATTCTGGGCATGAAATCTCAATCCAACGTAATTACCGTAGGTGACACCACCTGCGGAGCTTTCTCGTCGGTGGTGGAAAAAGTGTTGCCCAACGGATGGAAATACAGACTGGGAGCACAGGTAGCACTT
>CAZJZF010000091.1:0-7816 GCA_964550385.1 uncultured Lentimicrobiaceae bacterium
GGCTAGCTGCAGGGCTTTATTTTGTGACAGTTACCGATATGGGCGGCTGCTCTGTTGTGGCATCCACCTATGTAATCGAACCTGTTACCCCGTTTACCGCTTCTGCTGTACAATCGCAGGTAGTGAGCTGCAAAGGTGGCAGCAATGGCGTTATCACCGTTTCTGCAGCCCATGGCTGGGGATACTATATGTTCTCCATCGACAACATTACCTATTATAATTACCTCACCACACAAACCATAACCGGTCTTCCTGCCGGTAACTATACTGTACATATCTTTGATGATGAGAGATGCGAACTCTGGCTCCCGGTAACCATCCAGGAACCTGCGATTGCACTCTCCGCTACCGCTGCAGAAACCAAATCGGTGAGCTGCTACGGATACAGCGATGGTGAAGCTACCGTTTATCCGGTAGGGGGTTGGGGATCTTATCAATACAGCCTGGATGGCATAAACTTCCAGGTGTATCCCAACGATATTATTACAGGTCTGGCTGCCGGTACCTATACTGTATCTGTAAAAGACCTTAACAACTGTGTGGTTACAACAACGGTAACCATTACCCAGCCCGGAATGCTCACCGGACTTCTTTCAGGCAACAATACCATCTGCTCGGGCGATCCCTCCACGGTTACTGTGGCCATCACCGGTGGAACTGCTCCTTTCGACTTTGTTCTTACCGACGGTGTAAATACCCATACCGTTCTGAACCACAGCACCAACTCCTACAGCTTTACTCAGAATTATACTGCCTCAACCACCTGGAGCTGGCAATCCCTCACCGATGCCAACTCATGCACTTCCACCACCAGCGGCACCGCTGTAATTAATGTTAATCCGCTGCCGGTTATCAGCTTCGGATTTAATGGTGTGGAAGCTGGCTGGAATGCAAGTTTTGCCTATTGCTACGATCAGCCTGTAGGTGTTACATTGCATACCGCTTATGTGGGCACTGCTCCATACACCGTGACTTTTGAAGTGAATGGTGTTACCAGCACGGTGTCTGGCCTGAATACCGGCAGCACCCTCGTAGCTTCACAACTCTATGCCCCGGGTGTTTATAATATTGTTGTTACTGGCATTACCGACAACAACGGATGCCACGCAGATCCTGCTTTCCTGGCACTTTGCACCGCCACCGTTACCATCAACGATGAACCGATGGTGAGCTTTGGATTTAATGGTGTTGAGGCCGGTTGGAATGCCAGCTTTGAATACTGCTACAATGTGCCGGTAGGGGTTACCCTTTACAACTATTATGGCGGAACTGCTCCTTACAGCGTTACCTATACTGTTAATGGTGGTACTCCGGTTACCGTGAACAACCTTTACCAGGGCGACCCGCTGATTTTACCGCAGGTTTATGCAGCCGGTCAGTACAGCATTGTGGTTACTGATATCACCGACGCCAACAATTGCCATGCTAGTACCTCCTTCCTCAGCTATTGCACCGCAACCGTTACCATCCTCGAAGAACCGATGGTAAGCTTTGGTTTCAACGGCGTTGAAGCGGGACACAATGCTTCCTTCGGCTACTGCTATAACGAGCAGGTTGGAGTTACCCTCTACGGAATCTATGGTGGTGATGCTCCCTTCAGTGTTACCTATGAAGTGAATGGTGTAACCAATACCGTTACAGGTCTTACAACCGGCGGTACTCTGGTAGCTCCGCAGATTTATGCACCGGGAGTTTACAATATCGTGGTTACCAATATCACCGATGACAATGGCTGCGTTGCCAGCCCTGCTTTCCTCAGCCTCTGTACTGCCACGGTCACCATCCACGACGAGCCTATGGTAAGTTTTGGATTCAATGGTGTGGAAGCTGGCCACAACGCCTCCTTCCAATACTGTTACAATGAACAGGTAGGAGTTACCTTATACAATGTGTATGGTGGTACTGCCCCTTACGAAGTTACCTTCGAAGTAAACGGCGTAACTACCACTGTTACAGGTCTGGGTATCGGTGGCATCCTTTCAGCACCGCAATTGTATGCACCCGGTGTTTACAATGTTGTGGTTACCAAGATTAAAGATGTTTATGGTTGTGAAGCCTCTTCATCGTTCCTGAGCCTTTGCACCGCTACCATCACCATCCACGACGAACCGATGATCAGTTTCGGCTTCAACGGTGTGGAAGCAGGACATAATGCCGCTTTCGAATATTGCTACGACCAGCAGGTAGGCGTTACCCTCTATAATGTTTATGGTGGAACTGCTCCTTACGAAGTCACTTACGAAGTAAATGGAGTTACCTCCACAGTCGCCGGCCTCTATATTGGCGGTACCATTTCTGCTCCGCAGCTCTATGCTCCGGGCATCTACAATGTTGTTGTAACCAAAATCAAGGATGTGTATGGTTGCGAAGCAAGCGCAGGTTTCCTGGCACTCGCCACCGCTACCATCACGATCCACGAAGAACCTATGATCAGCTTTGGCTTCAATGGCGTGGAAGCAGGTCATAACGCTGCATTCACCTATTGCTATGACCAGCCCGTTGGCGTTACCCTTTATGGAATCTATGGCGGCACTGCACCTTACAGTGTAACCTATACCGTAAATGGAGGTTCACCCATCACCGTCACAAATCTGGGTGTTGGCGGAATCCTGTCAGCTGCTCAGTTGTATGCTCCCGGTGTTTACAATATTGTTGTAACCAATATCACAGACGCCGAAGGCTGCCAGGCCGGTACTGCTTTCCTGAGTCTTTGTACAGCTACCATTACCATCAAACCAGAACCTGCTGTTGGCTTCTCCTTTAATGGAGTGCTGGCCGGCACCGGTTCCTCCTTCGATTATTGCTACACCCAGCCGGTAACCGTTACGATGTCTGACATCTGGTCGGGAACCGCTCCGTTCAATATCTCCTGGACGGTCGATGATGGTACGGGTCCTGTTACCTCCTCCGCCTCCAATGTTATGCTCAACGGTACGCTGTTCAGCAACACCCTGGCTCCTGGCACCTACACCGTGCAGATTACTTCCATCGTGGATGCATTTGGCTGCTCACCCGCCAGCTACGCTCCCTATGTGGCTTACGTGACCATCCATAAGTACAATATCTCTGGTTACTATTACTACCACAATCCTGCCGAAACACCGCTGAATAACATTACCGTTACCCTGATGCAGGGATCCAGTACCATTGCCAACGATATTTCAGAACCGGATGGGTATTACGAATTCAACGGCGTTTGCCCGGGCACCTATGAGGTTACCTCTTCTACTGTGAAACCCGTTGGTGGTATCAACTCCACCGATGCCGTTCAGGTGAATGGCTGGGGTATCAGTCCTACTCCTATCGAAAAGGTGCGTTTCAAAGCCGGTGATGTGATCGTCAGCAATACCGTGAACTCCGGTGATGCCGGAAGGATCCTGCAGTATTTTGTTACTACGGGCATTCCTCCGTTCTCTGGTTCTGCATGGGCTTTCTGGAAAGCCGGTGACCTGATTGGTAACAACCCCATGACCGATGGAGCAAACCCGATCATCACGGTTACTACGGCCGATGTGGTTCAGAATTTCTACGGATTGGTTGCCGGTGACTTCAACCGCAGCTTTACCCCGAACAATGCCAAAACTACCGGTTCTGTTTCCCTCACCACCAAGGGGTCCGTACTTGCCGCCAGCGGCGAGGTTGTGGAACTTCCCGTGAGGGCTGGTGAAGACATGGACATCAGCGCTATCTCTCTGGTGATGAATTACCCTGCCGACAAGGTTGAAGTAACAGGCGTTACCCTCGGTGATGCCAATGGTGTACCTGTGATGTTCTCTGCTGAAAATGGCGAACTGAGGATTGCTTTTGCCTCCCTCAACCCGCTGATGCTGCAGGAAGGTGACGCAATGGTTACCCTGAAACTGCGTGCCCTCCCGGCACTCACAACCGGTGAATCTGTGGTCTTTACCATGGCAGCCAATCCGCTCAACGAACTTGCTGGTTCCGACTTACAACCCCTCACCTCCACCAACCTGTGGATTGCAGTGGTAGAAGGAATCGTGGGCGAACTTGAAATCCCTGCCGCTGGACTTGTAACCCTCGGAAGTATGCCGAACCCCTTCAGGGATGTCGCTACCCTCCGGTTTGCAGTTCCCTCAAACGGCCACGCTTCCCTCGAAGTGTATGACCTGGTGGGAAGGAAAGTGGTTTCCCTTTACGATGGCGATCTCGCTGCCGGATACCATACCGCTGACCTCAACGGTCAACTGATAAACCCGGGCGTGTACCTCGTAAGCCTCCGCTTCAGCTCCGCCGGAAGCACCGAAGTGCGCACCATCAGGGTGGTTAAGAACTAACAATAACAAATTGATAAAAAGGGAGGTTTTGCCTCCCTTTTTCTTTTAGGGTTACTCCTGGCCAATGGTCATTTCATATCTTTTACCCGATTCAGGAATTCATAAAAAATGCCTTTTTTTCATTAAAAGACTGTTAACTGAATGTATTTCTATACATTTATTATACCTTTACAGGTAATTTTGGAATATGCTGTTGTATGCTGCAGTATCCTGTTTGTCCTTTGTTTTGTAAATAATATTCAAATATAACGCCTTATGAAAAAATTTACCCTGCTGTTGTCTTTGGTGTTGATCCTGGGTTCAGGCTGGCTCCGGGGACAGAATGCCCCCATTACCACCCTCGGCTCTGCCAGTACCATGAACACGGAAGAGACCATTTTTGTGACTGTGGACAATTTTATCAACGTGGGAAGTACCAACCTTACCATTACCTACAACCCTGCCATTGCTACAGTGGCAAATATTGGTCATATTGTCCTTAACCAACTTCCTCCAAATGGAACAGGTCCCGGTGGGTTTTTCCAGGCAGATATTTCCGTTCCCGGTCAGATCAATGTGGGCTGGTTTACTTTTCCTGGGGTAACCTTGGCGAATGGCACCTGGTTTTTCTCCATCAAATTCACCAAAGTGAGTTCGGGAACCACAGCGCTCACTTTCCAGCCAAGCGACGGTTATTCTGATGGCAGTTTTGTGCCCATGAACCAAACCCCGTTTTCCAATTACTACATCAACGGAACCCTCACCTTCATTTCCGACACGGATGCCCCGCAGACCATTGCTCCGGTGCTCACCAATCTTTGTCCGGGAACCCCGGTCAATGTTCCTGTTACCGTCAATAATTTCAATGCAGTGGGTAAGTTTGATCTTCGGATGACGTACAATAGCGCTGCTTTATCCTATGCCTCTTTTACCAACACCTCAGGTTTCCCGGGTTTATCTGTTACCAATCCCACTCCCGGAGTACTGCTGGTACAGGGCATTAATACACTGCCGGCGGGTTTCAGCCTGGTGAACGGAGCTACCTTTTTCACTCTCAATTTCAATTATATAGGAGGGTATTCAGATTTATCCTGGATCGACAATGGCACCTCCTGCGCCTATTACGGGCGTTCGTCCCAGAATTATCCCAATCTGAATGACATCCCTTTTGCGAATTACTACACCAATGGTTCCGTGAATTGTGTCACCCAGCTCCCGGTCTGGACTACCCAGCCCGGAGCTCTCGATGTTACGGTTCCCTGTAACGACATAACGGCCCTTAATAATGCCCTGGCATTAGCCCCGGCTGCCACGGCAGCCTGTTCCATGCAGCCCACCATCGACCTCGAAAGCGATGTAATTACGCAGGGTTTATGTCCGGGCCTGTACACCCGCGTAAGGACATGGAGTGCGTACGATGATTGCAATAATACGGCTGCTACCTTTTTTACCCAGACCATTACGGTAGGGATTACCACTCCTCCCGTGGCACCTCTGGCAGGTGCCTCAACGGTACAATGCCCTTCGCAGGCACTTGTCCCAACACCACCGGCATTGAATGACCAGTGTGGAAATTCCATTACTCCCGTTCTGATCTCAACGGTAAATACCCCCAATCCGGTAACCTGCAATGGTACCCGTGTGTACACCTACCGTTATACCGATTGTGCCCAGAATCAGGTAGATTGGGTCTATACCTATACCATCACTCTTACCACTCCGCCGGTGGATCCACCCGATGTTTCTTCTACTGTACAATGCCTTTCGCAGGCTACGCCACCGCAAACCCCTGTGGTAACCGATGCCTGTGGCAGGAACATCACACCTCAGCTGGTCAACACCAGCGACCTGATGGACCCCAGCGGTTGCTCAGGAATCCGTACGTATACCTATCAGTATACCGACTGTGCGAACCAATCGGTTTTGTGGACATATACCTATAATATTCAGCTGGTTACTCCGCCGCAAACCCCTCAGCCCGGAGGCAGCACGGTTCAATGTCTGAGTGCAGCTACGCCTCCTGCAGTGCCTCAGGCCACCGATTTTTGCGGCAACCCGATGCAGGTACAACTCCTCAGTGTGGACGACCAGCCGGTAACCATTACCTGCAACGGCATCAGAACTTATCATTACAAATTTACCGACTGCGCCAGCAATGAGGTGTTCTGGACTTACACGTATACCATTCTTCACACCACACCACCTGCCCAGGTGGGTGGCCCGGTACCAGCGCAAACCGTGATGGAGTGTGCAACTAATGTGCAGCCCCCGGCACAGCTTCCGGTGGTGGCTGATATATGCGGTAATATCCTGAATCCCACCGGCCCTGTTACAGGTGGCACCTACAATGGATGTGAAGGAACCATTACCTATAGTTATACCTATCAGGATTGCGCTGGATTGCAGTTTGTCTGGAGCTATACCTACGTGATCGATCGGGTTACGATTCCTTACGAGGATGGCACTCCTGTAACCCATACAGCTCAGGCCGAATGTCTGGCATCTGTAGTTCCCCCGACCCAGTTCCCCGTTGTGAAAGATGTGTGCGGCAATGTTCTGTCGCCATCCCCGGTGGTTACCGGAGGCACTTACAACGGATGTGAAGGTACCATTACCTACAGCTACAATTATGCAGATTGTTCAGGACTGATTTACACCTGGGTTTATACCTGGACCATCGACCGGGTTACACCTCCGGTGGAAACCGGTGCACCTGTCCCGTTGAGCTCTGTGGTGAACTGCCCCGGTTTGGCCGTGGCGCCATCGGTGCTGCCTCAGGTAACAGATGTTTGCGGTCAGGTAATTCCGGCACCGCAGCCTCAGGTGGGTGGTACTTTTGTCAACTGTGAAGGGACAATCACTTATACCTATCGCTACATGGACTGCTCCGGATTGTATCTGGACTGGATCTACACCTATGATATACAGCGCAGTGGATTGAATCCTCCTGCTGAGGCAGGTGGCCCCGTGCCCAATAGTTCAGTGGTTCAATGCCTGTCAGGTGCCGGCACCCCGCAACTGCCAGTGGTAAAAGACGAATGTGGCATTACGCTTCAGGCGCCGGTTCCGGTTATCAACACACAGATCGCTAATTGTGAAGGAACCCGAACCTACACCTATGATTACCGTGATTGTAAAAACCAATCATTTGTATGGACATATACCTACACCATCGACCGCATCACGGCTCCAGTTGTATCGGCCCAGCCCGGTGCAGTTGTGGTGCAATGCCTCGCGGCTGCTGTGCCCCCCACACAGGTGCCAACGGCAACGGGAATTTGCGGAGAAGTCATCAACGGAGTACTTACAGGTACAGTGGATAATCCGGCAACCATTACCTGCGAGGGAAGTCGCGTGTATACCTATACCTATACCGATTGCGACCCATCCCTTACCACTACATGGACTTATACCTATACCATAAACCGGACAACGGCTCCGGTGGTGGCTGCCCAACCTGGTTTTGCAACCGTTCAATGCCTGACGGATGCCGTTGCTCCTGCACAAGTACCAACCGCTACAGGCATCTGCGGAGAGACCAT
>CAZJZF010000092.1:0-1879 GCA_964550385.1 uncultured Lentimicrobiaceae bacterium
AGTTAACCCGCTGTCAACGATTTGACTGCCAATATTTTTTATCAGCAGCGAGATGGTTTCAACCGACAGTCCGCATCCATTTGTCGGAGCAGTTATCTTCAGGGAAGCGATATCAATAGCAGCAGGGGTAAACTCATCGGCACCCATATCAGGATGAGAGGTGCTGCGGAAATCTCCATCGAAATCGGTATTGATTCCCGGATAGGGGTATGCTCCTCCGTTCAGAAAATTTTGCGATACATGCAGGTCCGTATTGGATACATATCCAGGGTCGACAGATAATGAATGAACATCCTGACCTGAAAGAGACTGCCAGTTTCCGAGACTGCCGGCAATATTTCCGAGTTTCCCAAGTGGTGGAACATCTGTAAAATAGTTATTGTAGTCGAAATCAATTTGTTTGCTGCCCATTGGAAAACTGCCTTCGAATGCATACCCTATCGAAGCTGTTTTTGAAAACACATTGTTACGGAAAGCAATACTATCTGAGATTCCCGAATCCTCATTTATGAAAAACGAACTTCCCTGGGTGGCTGAATATTGGTGTACGTTGTTGAAGACGAAGTCAATATTTTTTCCATTGGTAAGGCGAATTCCCTGTGATAAACTTCCACCTACTGATATCATATTGTTGTAAACCAGTGCCCTGGTGTTTTGTCCGCCTGAGCAGTTCAACAAGGTTATCCCGCGTACACCCATAGGGAGAATGATCTGATTGTGATGGATTTTCCACTGGTTTTTAAACTGTTTGCAAAAGACTCCTTCCGCTGTACCTGCGATGTTGTTTACGATACGGTTGCCTGAGAACTCCAGGGCATCTGCATTCTCGAAATAACCGGCGTACTTGAACTGATTGGTAAAAAGGTTATTTTCAACAAGGATACCGGTGGTAAGGTTTGAAGGGGAGGGGCCAGTTAACACCATTCCATTGTATCCATTCAAAAAATGGTTATGCTGAATTGTCAGAGCTGTGTCTTTTGAATTGGCAGATGATTTCAGCAAAGTCTGGTCGTTGCCGGTGGACGCACTGGCAGATCCAGTAAAAACATTATTAAGCAACCTGATGCTGCCGGCATTGGATGAAAAATCAATCAGAGTTGCGAAAGTATTATCCAAAGCCTTAAATGTTATCGACTTGAAGGTGATATGGGATGCACCGGCAAACCGAACCACATAATTATCACTTGCTGATAAGGCATCATGCTGGAGGATGACCGAAGTACTATCATTTGTAACCGACTGAAAAGTGATGGTATTGGTTTGAGAAGCACCCGGAACTGGGGGGATTTCCAATTGCTCAGAATAGGTTCCCGGAGCAATGTTGAACACAAGGGGTCCATTGATGCCACATTGCAGTATGCTGGTAACAGCCTCATTGAACGACTGATAATCCGGGTTTACCCCTCCAATGGTTCGAACACCTGCAAGTTGCCCGACACAAGCCTGAAATGAGTAAAAAGAGGTGTCGTTCAGCCAGTTTTGATCCGGATTTCCGTTAGGATTCTCTGTCCATACCGTTAGTGTATGATTACCAGCAGGCAGGTTCAGGCTTCCGAGGGTTAAGGGAGACTGAGTGGCACCGGATAATACCTGCCCTGTCCATGACAAAGGGGTTTGTAAAACTCCGTCAACCTTCCATTGAATGGTTGCAGAAGTCAGAGTGTCAGATCCATAGTTTTTCAGAGCGACCTCTACATTGAAAGTTGTGTTTTGCATTACCCCTGCCGCAGGGTTGACAATCTGGCTAATTCCTGCATCCAGTGTTAACACGGGAGCTGTGAAGGTAAACCGGGTGTCAGGTCGTGATGTGAGCAGGTATCCGTTGGTTTGGGCACAAACATTTCCGTTATCGCTTTCGTAATACACTCCCGAATAAAAG
>CAZJZF010000092.1:1889-7793 GCA_964550385.1 uncultured Lentimicrobiaceae bacterium
TATTGTAAGCCACGGCATTGTAGCTGTAATCTGATCCTGTCACAAAATTGTCGGTGCAAATTTCCATCAGCAGATTGCTTGTGCCATCCCAGTAAAAAGGGGTAGAAAGCACATGGGAATTCCATCCGGCAACAGAAGCATAATTCGGATGACTGTACACCTGAACGGGCATATATTCAAATGTTTGTGAAGTGCTGGTAGCCATGGTATTTTTCAATCTGATCGAATAATTTTTACAGTGGCTGCCCGAAGGAGCTGCCCCGGAGTTCGTAGCAGGTTCAGGGGTAAGCACATTGAAAGCGATGGAGTAGATTACCCCCCCCGATACTCCCAAAGCGGTGAGTTCGGAAGCAAGAATCAGATACTGCGCTTTATTTCCTGTGAAGTATTTAGGGTAAGGTGAGGGCATCGCACTGTTTCCATTGGTGGTGGTTCCGTTTCCGACTGTATAAACTCCTCCGGATGAATAAGTTGTGACATAGGAGATGCACCCATTAAGGCTGGGGCACCAGGCAGAGTTATGGGTTAAGGAGCCGTCGACGGCCATGATTTTATAGCACACAGTGCGGCCAAAACCGGGGAATGGAATAAACGCCCGGAATGTATCCGCCATGATGAGGCTCATTCCGATAGTATCAGGTATGGCATTGTTCATCGAATAGATCAACATACAGGTATCAATCCCTGAGGCATCCGTAACCAAAGCTTCGATTTTAACCGGTGAAACCGTATAGATGGGCCCAGTTGGGGAAGTTAGCATTGTGATTACCGGAGGCAGCAATTCGCTGGTAGCTCCCTGCACAATAATATGATCGAGCAACCATCCGTAATTGCCATTTCCTCCGGTGCTGTTAAGATCTTTTAGTACAAACCGTATTTTTACGCTGGCAGCATTAAAAACCAGAGACGAAAGGTCGAATAATTCATCCTTCCACCAGGCACTGGAAGGCACAGCAGTATCGCTGCCCGGAAGCCAGTCAGTATAAGAAACACTGTTGAATTTATTACCATTGGTTAAAAATTGTCCGCTTCCAAGGTATTGGGCTGCCTGCAGGGAGATCCAGGTTGCTCCGTTGTCATTGGATACCTCTATGAAAGCCCCATCAAAGAACTCAATTTTGCATATATGGCTGAATTTCAGGGTGATATTGCTGATGCCCAGTGTAGAAAAAGCATCCGTTGTAAGCACAGAAGAATCACCACCATTGACAATCTGCGCACGGACACACTGAGTTCCAGGCTGCACCAGCGCTGAAGTAACAGCCCAGGGCTGTATGCCTGTTGTCAAAACACTATCGGCAGCAGAAGGCAGGTTGAAATCCTCGTGATACAGGATGGTTTGTGAACGGAGTGAAAAACCTGTCAGGTACAGGAATAACAATAACAATGTTAGTCTCATTTTTTTCTTTTTTTTCAGATTCACGTCCTGGCTGACTTCTGAATGTGTTTTGGAAACACAAGGTTTCCTGTGAATTATAGCTTGATAATTTTTCGCGTAACAAAACCCTCAGTTGTTTTCAGCCTGATGAGATACAATCCAGGCACAACCTCTGAAAGATCAATGGTGGCTCTCTGCTGAAGCTTGTTGTCCTTAAATATTATACTGCCGACCATGTTAATCAGCTCCAGATCAGTGAAAGGAGCCCCGGCAGACACAGTAACTTTGTCGGAGGCAGGATTTGGTGTCAGCAACAACCATCCATTACCTTCCCGGGATTCTATTCCGGATGGAGTTACATAGTGGCAGCCTGATGAATCGACACAACCGTTCTTTGTAACAACAACTTTAAAGGAGCCTGAAATGGTGGGGGAGAATCCCTGGTTAACCCCCCCCGGAACAGGAATGCCTGATGAACAATCAACCCATTGGTAAGTTGCACCCTGAGTAGCAGAGGTAAGAATATGTGTTCCGGCTACAACAGCAGTGTCGATCTTCATCATCAATACGTTGATGGAAGCAGGAAGCGATGATCCTGTGGTTGAATTTGCGGTTACCGAAACTACCCCTGATGAAGTGTCAGGGATTACGGTAAGGGTTTGAGTTGCCGAGGAACCTGTCCACCCCTGAGGGAAAGTCCATGTATAATTTACTGCTCCATAAACCGGAGAGATGGAAAAGGTGAGGGTGTCACCCGGATGGCAGAAAGTTGAATCGCCTGCTATTGGACCTGAAATAACGGGAACCGTAACGCAGGGCATAATGCTGAATGCGGTATCGGAAAATACTGTATCAGAGACGGTACCAGTGGCTATGATTAATCTCAGATAGCAGTCAGCCGATGTAACGGGAGGGGTGATCCACTGAAACTTTCCCGAATTGGGTTTGTTAAGGGCAATCGTAATATAAGGGCCTGAAACTCCAGATGTGGACAATGCGATGTTAACAGATGAAGGGATTCCGGCTGGGACATTTGTGCTCCAGCTTGCAAACTGAACAGAGTTGCCACACAGGATTTCGTTGCCTCCCGGAAACACCATACGAGTTTCAGGTTGGATACCAGTGGCCATGTTTCTGTAAACCCGCATCCAATTATTACCTTGATTTTTTGCCATATAGGCAATATCAGGCAAACCGTTTCTGTCGAAATCCCCCAGTTTGATATCAGCACAAGTTGCTTCTGCTATGGCAATGGTGTCGGCTGCAGTCCAGGTTCCTGCTCCGTTCCCCTTAAAAATATAGATTCCCCCATCTTTAAAAGCTACCAGATCGCAATGGCCATCATTATCCATATCCCCCAAAGCCAGATTGTTGATTCCGATGTTTCCTGCAGGAAGGCCTGAGGATATATTTATCCAGGTATTGGATGAAAGATCCAGGGTGTAAACCCTTGCAGAACCGCCATACGTCAACGCGAAATCCATAGCTCCATCATGATTGACATCGGCAACGCTGAATTTAAAACCGTAGTTACTCGGATGGGTGTAAGGGAAACCGGACTGAAGAGCGGTAAAAAAACCGGTGCCGTCACCTTTCCAGATATTACCGGGCATTCCATTATACTGGCTGTTATTGGCGATAAAATCGATGTACCCATCTTTATTGAAATCACCAAATTTGAAGTTATGGGACGAGTTGCCCACTTTAGCTCCGCTGAACACTCCCCAGGTTCCGTCTCCATTATTTCTGTACAACCAAACACCATCGGGAGAGCCAAAAGAGTTTGCTCCCAGATCGAGCAAGCCATCGTTGTCAATATCTGCAAAATCGCATCCGAACATACCCCAGTTCTGGTTTTGCAGAGCGAGTCCGTCATCGTATGAAAACCAGGTGTACCCTGTTCCATTGCCAAGCACCACCTCAAGCAATTGGTCGCCAAAATCATTGGCTGAGTAATTATGATGCACTCCATAAGCAACATCCATAAAACCATCGTTGTTTACATCCCCCAGTGCCACACCTCCATAGCCAAAGTCACCCGACATGTTCTTCACCCAGACAGACCCATTATTCGTATTCCGGTAAACCATTATCCCATACTCGTTTGTATAAAGAGGGCTCATATGATCGCCCACACAAATGATGTCAGGATCACCATCGTTATCGATATCGCCAATCTCAAATTCCGTTGGACCACTTTCATATACATCCGCTAAACCGGCTGTGTCTGCCACGAAATTAAACTGACCCAGGACAGGGTTTGCCCAGAAGCAACCCATAGCTAAAACAAACATCATTTTTCTCATACAAAAGCATTGTTTACGGACTGTTTCAATAATCATTTCAACAAGCAAAAATAGCCCTCTTGCGCGAGCCCTGTGGCAAATGATTTCCTTCGGAACATCTACAAATGTTCTACAAAGCGGCCAAATGAACTCCTGTGTGGATAGCCTTACTCACCCGAGGCTGAAATACCAGGGTTGCAGTATCTGAGGAATTCGATTAATTTTGAAACCCGATCACGATGGTGCAATGGGTTCCCCAGTCTTTCCATTCTCTGTCGGCAATATTCTGATGGCAGAACCGGGTTCGTTCCCGGTGAAAAGCTAAAGGTGCCGGAAAACAAACAAAGTGAAATAAGCATGATGCGAAAAACTAAAAAACATAAATCTTCTGGCATATAGCTATTAAGAAAGAACTTAAACTCTAACCGGAAAAAAGTCGAATATTTCATTTCTCCAGAGCAATGCCTGACTTGTTAAGCATGACTGGTAAATTCATTGAATAACCATTGATTGGTTATTCTGTTTTATTTCAGGACAAACTCGGTCAAAACACTGAGCTTAGCAAGTCTCGCTCAAGGTCAGTTTGTGTGCGAACTTTTGCGGTTAAACCTTCATGGTTTTTTTCATTCTAATAATACATCATTACCACAAATAAATGAAACACCAACTACTTCTCTTCCTTGTGGTATTTGCAGCCATCATGCATCTCACCGCCCAAACCACCATCACTCTAACTTTTACGGCCGGGTTGAACGGAATTCATCAACCTTTGGACAGCATCCTGATTGAGAACCTCACTCAGGGGGGCGACACCACACTGTATCCTCCAGACACTCTACTGGTGCTGAATCACGGGATAGGCATCGAAGACAACCTGAACGAGCATGAAAATCAAATGATTCTTTTTCAGGCATTCCCAAACCCGGTAACCCTCACCTCTACCATTCGGCTGTGGCTTCCGAAAAATGGCTTGGTAACGCTTCGGCTGTATGATTTGGTAGGGCGAGAGCTGGCAACCTTGAGTCGGACCCTGGGTGCAGGAGAACACAGTTTCACCTTCACGCCGGGCAAGGAAACCTATTATCTGCTGGTAGCGGAAGCAGCAGATCAACGCCAGGTGCAGAAGCTCATCAACCTTAATCCGGGAGATGGAAATTGCCGGTTATCATATTCCGGTTACCAGCCAGCTGTTTCCGGCATGAAGAAGCAGAGAGCTGCCTTCCCGTGGGTGCCGGGGGATGATCTGAGGTTTGTGGCGTTTACTTCCTTAGGAGTTGATACCATTGATGATGATCCGGTGCAGTCTGTGAACTATACCTTTCAGTTTCTTCTGCCGGGATCACCATGCCCGGGTATTCCAACCGTTCCTGACATCAACGGGAATGTCTACAACACTGTTCAGATTGGCAACCAATGCTGGCTAAAAGAAAACCTGAAGGTGCGTAACTACAGAGACGGCACTCCAATTCCCAATCTGGAAAGCGCTGCGCTCTGGATGAGTGCAACAACCGGAGCCAGATGCTGGTACAACAACGACTCTGCCTCCTATGCCAATCTTTTTGGAGCTTTGTATAACTGGTACGCTGTGGATGATTCCAGTGGGCTTTGCCCAGCAGGATGGCATGTGCCTACCGATCTGGAATGGCAAACTATGGAAATGCATCTAGGAATGACACAGTCTCAGGCAAATTATACAGGATGGCGCGGAACAGATGAAGGCGGAAAAATGAAAGAGGCTGGCCTGACTCATTGGAACAGTACCAACATTGGCGCAACCAATTCCAGCGGTTTTACTGCTCTTCCGGGAGGCTACCGCTACTACTATGATGGAAGTTTCGACTACATTGGAAGCTACGGCTACTGGTGGTCGTCATCGGCCTTATCTACAACAGACGTCTGGTACCGGAAGCTGGGCTACAATTACAGCAATGTCGGCAGGAGCGACTACGATAGAGGGTACGGGTTCTCTGTGCGTTGCATCCAGGATTAGAACACTCTGATTCGCTTGTTGATTAGGGGTAGTGGTTTGTGATGATGTAATGACTTCTTGCCTGGAAGTATTTATGCAAAATTGCAATTCAAATGAATTATTGCATAAATTTGCATAATGATTGAACGAGAAATCGAAGCAAAAGCATTGTACTTCAGCAAGAAGTACCCCGTGGTAACCATCACCGGACCACGACAATCGGGGAAGACAACGCTGGTTAAAAAACTCTTCAGCGATTACGAATACTTTAC
>CAZJZF010000093.1:0-7732 GCA_964550385.1 uncultured Lentimicrobiaceae bacterium
GTTGTTATATATTTGCCTTGCATACAGAGTTTTCCGAATCCAACTAAAAACGGAGATGATTTCTGTCCGAATACCGGGTAAAAAACCTATAGTCTGGATTATTCCTGGTTTGATTCTTTGGCCCTTCGCTGTAATTTATGGATTGGCCATCAGAATCAGGAATCTTCTATTCGATTTTAAAGTTTTTCCTGTTGCCAGGTTCAGTCGTCCGGTTATCCTGGTCGGAAATCTTGCAGCCGGAGGTACTGGAAAAACCCCTTGTGTGGATTATTTGTGCTCACTTCTGAAAGATGAATTCCGTCTGGCAATCCTGAGCCGGGGATATGGCAGAAAAACCAGGGGGTTCATGCTTGCCGCGACAGAAAGCACATGGAAGGAGGTCGGGGATGAACCTCTGCTGATTAAACTCAGGCACCCGGAAATAACTGTGGCTGTGGATGAAAATCGAAAAAATGGCCTTGAAATCCTCACAGCCACTTCCTCGGGTGTGGATTGCATCATTATGGATGACGGGTTCCAGCATCGTTGGGTTTCAGCAGGTTTGAATATTTTACTTACCGATTATTCCCACCTTTATTGCTCCGATTACCTTCTGCCAATGGGATACCTGAGGGAACACCGGAAAGGGAGCAGACGCGCTGATATTATTGTGGTAACAAAAGCACCCGCAGTGAAATCTCCGGTTTCGGATAAGGCCATTATAAAAAAACTCAAACCCCTTAACCATCAGTTGGTGTTTTTTTCCTACCTGGAGTATGGCAGCCTCATTCCGGCAAATAATGCCGGCAGTAAACTACTATCGGTTAATGACATACAAACTGCTTTGCTGATAACAGGTGTCGCAAACCCTGAAGCACTGGTCGATCATCTGAAACTTAAAATCAGCAATCTGACTCTCCTAAGATTTCCTGATCACCATCCATTTTCTGAACGGGATATATCCCGTATCAGAAAAACTTACAACAATCTGTATCAGAAATCCAAAATCATCATCACTACAGAAAAAGACATTGCAAGGATGAAACATGCAGATGCATTTGGAATGCTCGGGGATTTTCCGGTTTTTTACATTCCGGTTTCCATGGGGTTTCACGAGAACTACAGGGGCCAGCAATTTCATCAAACCATCCTCGAGTATGTCAGGAAAAATCACAACAGCAGCACGCTGGATTAAAGAAAGGATTCCGTATAAATTTGATGCAGCCATTATATTAGGCAGCGGTTTAAGTCATCTGGCCGATCAGATTGAGGTTCTCAGCGCCCTCCCCTACACAAGTATTCCTGGCTTTCCACAATCTACTGTTGAAGGCCACGAAGGGAAACTGGTTGCCGGAATCCTGGCCGGAAAAACCATACTGGCGCTGAAAGGCAGATTTCACTTCTACGAAGGATATGCCATGGAAGAGGTGATTTTTCCCATACGCGTTATGCATCACCTGGGTGTAAAAACCCTGATTCTCTCCAATGCCGCCGGTGGTACGAACCCAGACTTCAGGGTAGGGGATATTATGCTGATAAACGACCATATCAACCTGATGGGAACAAATCCGCTGATAGGAAAAAACAACGACACACTCGGCCCCCGGTTCCCTGATATGAGCCAGGTATATGATGCTGAACTGATGGATGCAGCCAAAGAAATTGCTATTGAAATGGACATCCAACTGCGTGAAGGTGTGTATGCTGCAGTCACGGGCCCTACTTACGAAACTCCTGCAGAATACAGATACATCCGGATTCTGGGCGGGGATGCAGTTGGAATGTCTACCGTACCTGAAGCCATTGCAGCACGGCACATGGGGATGAGATTGCTGGCACTGTCAGTTATTACAGACCTTGGAGTCGAAGGTAAAATTCAGAAAATCACCCATGAAGAAGTTCTGTTTGCAGCCGCAGCCGCAGAGCCCAAAATCACCTCCCTTATCAAAGGAATTCTTTCCAGGCTGGATTAATCAGTCCATCCTGCACAAATTGCTGGCTTACCTAATCTCAATAAGCCCGGGCAAAAACCACCCGTTGCTTCGAGGGATTCCCGGAATAGATGCATTTTCCCTCTTCAAAATTGTCCTCCATCGGAATTAACCGGATGGTTGCCTTGGTTTCCGTCTTGATCTTTTCTTCTGTTTCAGCGGTACCATCCCAATGGGCATAGACAAATCCTCCTTTGGTATCAAGAACTTCTCTGAATTCTTCGTACGTATCAACATAAAAACTGTTGGCTTCCCTAAAAGCTGCAGCTTTCTTGTACATATTTTCCTGAATCTCTTCCAATAGAGGAGCAATAGCCTCAACGATCCCATCCAGCGGCAAAATCTCTTTGGTAAGGGTATCCCTGCGGGCAAGCTCAATCGTGCTGTTCTCAATATCTTTAGGGCCAATGGCCATACGTAAAGGCACACCCCTGAACTCGTGTTCAGTAAATTTGAATCCAGGCTTATGCGTATCTCTGTCGTCAAATTTTACTCTTATTCCAATGGCTTTGAATTTTCTCACAAGCTCTTCGGCCACCACCCTGATAGCTGCAAACTGTTCTTCATTCCTGAAAATCGGAACAATAACCAGTTGGATCGGTGCCAGTTTCGGTGGCAAAACCAACCCATGCTCATCCGAATGGGCCATGATCAAGGCCCCCATCAGTCTTGTAGATACCCCCCAGGAGGTAGCCCACACATACTCCTGCTGATTTTGCCTGTTCAAAAACTTCACATCGAAAGCTTTGGCGAAATTTTGCCCCAGAAAGTGCGAAGTGCCTGCTTGCAGAGCCTTTCCATCCTGCATCAGAGCTTCAATGCAATAGGTATCCTCAGCGCCGGCAAATTTCTCGGAGGCAGATTTAACCCCCTTAAGCACAGGCAATGCCATCCATTGTTCGGCAAACGTCTGATATACATCCAGCATCTGTCTCGTTTCTGCCACTGCTTCTTCCCGGGTGGCATGTGCTGTATGCCCTTCCTGCCATAGAAACTCCGTAGTGCGGAGAAACAACCTGGTGCGCATCTCCCAGCGAACTACGTTTGCCCACTGGTTCACCAAAAGCGGTAAATCACGGTACGACTGGATCCATCCCCGGTAGGTGTCCCAGATGATGGTCTCTGAAGTTGGCCGCACAATCAATTCTTCCTCAAGCTTTGCATCCGGATCCACCACCAAACCGGTATGATCATCCGATTGCTTCAGCCGGTAATGTGTAACAACGGCACACTCCTTCGCAAAACCTTCAACGTGCTCAGCCTCCCGGCTGAAAAACGACTTGGGAATGAACAGCGGAAAATATGCATTGCTGTGTCCGGTCTCCTTAAACATGCCGTCCAATGTATCCCTCATCTTCTCCCAAATGGCATACCCATAAGGTTTGATCACCATGCACCCCCTTACTGCACTGTTTTCAGCCAGATCGGCCTTGGTAACCAGATCGTTATACCATTGAGAATAACTGTCTTCTTTCGATGATAAAATCTTTGCCATAAGTTTTATGGTATAGTTATTGTTAGTTTCTACGCGCTGCGAAAGCGGCAAATTTACTATATTCAACGGTAACGAGAACAAAAACAAATCAATAATTCAGGAGGATCCCCCATGAAAACACTTATCACCTTATCAGTTGCCTCCCTGTTGCTCTTCCTCACTTCCTGCAGTTCCACTTATCTGGCCACGGGAAGCGATGACGTATATTACACCCCCAACAGGACTGCTGAAACTTCCATGAGTACTGTTCCGCCTTCTACCGGTCAGAACAGCTATGATGTAACAGAAGGTTCTAAACAGGCAAACAATTATGTGCCTGCCACAAAAAGCACCACTATAACCGACTCCGTGCAGACCGAATACTATGTAGATGAAGAGGGTAATGCCAACATAACCAATAATTACTATGGTGATTATTATGATTATGACGATTATTACGATTACACCTATGCTTCACGGATTCGCAGGTTCCACACCGGTTATTACAGCGGATTCGGGTATTACCACAACTATTACACCGATATGTACTGGTACACCTATGACCCATTCTATTATGGTGTAAGCATTTATTATGGTTATCCCTGGTGGTATCCTTCCTACTACAGCTATTACAGGCCTTACAGCTGGTATTGGGGCTATGGATACGGTTATGGATACTACAATCCCTGGTATTATGGTTACGGATACGGATATGGTTATGGGTATTATGGAGGATATTGGAATGGCTATTACGATGGTTACTGGGATGGATATCATAATTATTATTACAACAGCTACGACGGTACAAATGGCACATACTATGGCCCGCGTAATTATATCACCTCAGGCGATGGTTCAGGAAGAGGCAACAATGCCTGGTTTGGATCAAGGTATGAGGAGTCTGTTGCTTCCCAGGGAAGAACTCAACAGGGAACATCCGAAGGAAATTTCGTTGAATCCTCAAGCTCCAATGGAATCGGAGGCAATATTTCACGCACCGATCCCTCCGTTTCGGTTTCCAAAGAAGATAAAGCACCGGTAACCAATGCCACCAGACCTGGAGAACCTCTTCAAACAAATCAGGCAACCCAGTCTGAAGCCGTTTCAGCATCCGGGTCTATGAGTGATACCCGCCAGGATAAACCTGTATCAAATGCATCGGAGACTTCTCCCACTGCTCCCCGTCAGGTTAGTGCATCCCACAATAACTCACAGGAGCAATCCCCAGCCGTCAGACCGCAATACCAAAGGCCTGTTACGAATACACCTGTAAGGGAAAGAACCTATACCCCGCCCGTAAGCAACAACCCATCTGCTGAAAGACCATATCCGGTAAGGGGTAGGGTCACTGAGCCCACAACAGCCAGACCATCGGCCAATACTACCCAGAGGGATGCCAGGACAGAGCAGCCTGCTCAGTCAGGGAATACCCAGACCAGGCCCAATTCCGGAGAACCTGTGAAGACCTATTCCAAACCAAGAACCGAAAGTGCCCCTTCAACCTACAGGCAGCCCGGGAACAATAACGGATACAAAACCCCGGAGTCGAAACCGCCAACCGCGACACCAACCAGGCCAAACTCTCAGAACAACCAAAGCAAGCCCTATACCCGTCCTTCTACCGGTAGTGAGCAACCCAGCACATACAGCAGACCCTCCAATCCTGCTCCTTCCAGACCACAACAGAGCACCCAGCAGGAGAGCAGGCCATCGCAACCCTACAAAGCACCGTCGGTTAGATCCAGGAATGAATCCTATTCACCCCCCACCCAAAGCAGTGGTTCGTCCAGATCATCGGGGTCAAGCTATCAAAGCACTCCCCGGTCATCCGGGCACTCTTCAGGCAGCTCCTCCGGAAGCAGTTATTCTTCAGGCAGTTCCTCCAGGTCATCGGGCAGCAGCAGTTCCTCCTCAGGCAGTTCCTCAAGATCGTCCGGCGGTTCTTCTTCATCCTCTTCTGGCAGAAGAAACTAATCATTTTTTTCAACTATATGACTTGCAATCAAATCATTGAATATAACTGATCGTATGAAAAACAAAATAATAATCATTACAGTCCTGGGGCTGCTACCTCTGCTCTCAATGGGCCAGCTCCCTTTTGATGCATTAAGATTTTCGATGACCGGTCCTGGTGGCACTGCCAGGTATCTCTCAACAGCCGGTGCTTTTGGGGCAATCGGAGCTGATTTTTCAACTCTCAGCACCAACCCTGCAGGAATCGGGTTATACAGAACTACAGAATTCACCATCACTCCTGGCTTGAATTATACTGTTGCCACTGCCAATTATGGCGGTATGAAATCCGAAGACGATAAATATAAGCTGAACTTCAACAACGCAGGTGTGGTGTTTGCATTCGGCAACAGGTCGGTAAAAACCGGTAACTGGAAAAGGTTCCAGTTCGGATTTGGGATGAACAGGATTGCAGATTACACCGGAAACACCACCGTTGAAGGAGATAATCAATTCGGTTCAATCCTGCAGGCCTATCAGAAAAAAGCCACTGGAATTATGCCCAACAATCTTGACCCTTTTGACACCCAAATGGCCTGGGATACCTATCTTTTTAAGGATACGGTTACCGGATCCAATGGAATCCTCCAGTACACCTCTGTAATTCCCGATGGGGGTGTTAGGCAGATAAAATACATTGAAAGAAGTGGAAACCAGAATGAAATGGTGCTGAGTTTGGGAGGAAACTACAACGACAGGCTTTATCTCGGAGGCACTATTGGGTTCCCCAATATCAATTACCGGGAGGACGCCAGTTACAGGGAAATCGATGCAGGGGATTCCATTTCCATGTTTAATTCCCTGCATATCAACGATTATCTTTTCACTTCAGGTAGCGGGGTAAACTTCAAATTCGGGATTATTGCACGACCATTTGACTGGATCAGGATCGGAGGTGCCATCCATACCCCAACTTTCTTCAAGTTACACGATGAATACAGCAGGAATATAAAGCACCGCAATGATGTCGGACAAGAGATCCTTGCCAGCTCCCCCAAGGGGCTTTACGATTATTCATTGCGCACCCCCATGCGTGCCATCGTTAGCCTGGGATTTATTATTGGGAAATATGGTTTCATTGGCATTGACTATGAAGCGGTTGACTATTCTGATGCAAAATTCGAAACCCAAAACGACTATTTCCCTGAAGTCAACAGGGTCATCCGTGAGGAATATCAGGAAGCGTCCAATCTGAGAATTGGAGGGGAATTGAATCTGAATCCTTTCCGTATTCGTGCCGGTTATGCATTATATGGATCCCCTTATCAAAATGGCATAAACGATTTTGAAAAAAGCACCATTGCGTTGGGTCTGGGATTCAAAGACAAGAACTATTTTCTTGATTTTGCCTGGGTCATGACTTCGTACGGAGAAGATTACTATCTGTATGATCCTACCCTCGTACTTCCGGCTCAGATTGACAATTTCTCAACAGCCATGGTAATGACTCTCGGTTTCAGGTTGTAATTTCTTTCATCCCGATAGCTCAACAAAAAAGGAGCTGCCTCCAAGAGAGGCAGCTCCTTTTTTGTTACTTACACGAATGGCTTACTTCACAGAAAACTTCAGGGTCCTGGTGGTACCTCCAAAGTCGGCTCTGAGGATGTAAACGCCAGATGGCAGGTTGTTCACATTTACCTGGTAAAGATGTTCGCCTACAGGAAGGGTTCCAAGCTCTTCGGCAGCAACTTTTTCGCCGAGCATGTTGAATACTTCCATCTTCACATTGGAGGATTTTACCAGCATAAATTCAACGTTGGCAAAGTCTTCTGCCGGGTTTGGATAAACCGAGGCAAAATCACCGTTCAGTTGTTGCTCCTCAATGGCATCCACAAAGCCCAGGTGGTATTCGGCAGCATTCAGTATGGGCCTCTGGTTTGGATTGGCGCTGTATTGCTGTACCAGGAATACTACCTTCAGACGATTGGGGTTAATGCCGGCCGGAACGGTATAGGTATACTGCTTGTTGAATACATCGTTCTTATTAACGGTTGCGGGAATAACACCTGAAGTACCCCACGGGCCGCCAAGCATTGCCCTTAGGACATGCCTGTGGTTGTATCCAACGATGGGGTTTCCGGCTCCGTAATAAGGGTGTCCGGAAACGTTATTGTAGTAATTTGACTGGTTATAGGCTGAACCAGTACCGGTAACACTGTCTTCAACGATATAGGCATTCACCCTGAAATCTCCCGATGCAGCTGAGTAAAACTTTGTGGATACTTCAATGGTGATAACCTTGCCGGCACCGTAGGTAGCAGTACCTGTAACAAGA
>CAZJZF010000094.1:0-7724 GCA_964550385.1 uncultured Lentimicrobiaceae bacterium
CCCTTTGGAGAATATCTTTCCTTTTACAGTACGATGCAGTTCAGCCGCTCGGCACCTGAGACTGTGAAACCCTTCAGATACCAGGGTGCCGGACCGGCACTTGGGTTCTTTTACCACTGGCAATCAGATTTTGGAACACAACTTGGCCTCGCCTTCGATCAGCTCGGCTTCATCCGATGGAACAGCAACAGCTATTCTTACAGCCGCGACACTACCTTTACCTTCGAAGGAATTGTAGCCGAAAATATCTTTCAAATGGAACCCGGTTGGGAAAAAAGCCTTACACCAGATACTTTCGATTTCTGGTTTAACCGTTATGGCAACCCACATCCCCATTATACTTCATTGCCCGTGCGCATGCGGGCTTATGGTGAACACCGCTTCAGAACCGCCCCCTTTTCTCTGCTTTTTGATGCATTATGGATGCCCAATTCACTCATGAAACCCATGTTCACAGGGGGTGTTCAATGGCATATTTCACCAGCACTTGCTGTTTCAAGAACTTACACCTGGGGTGGATACAGCCGATTCTCCTCCGGAATCTCTGCAGAATTCAATTGTTTACATTCATGGAAAATACGCGCTTCTGCCCGCTCCCTCATTCCATCCCTTGACAAAACAGCTTTATACAACAGACAATTTGAGTTTGGGGTGGTTTACAGGCCTGCTTTTTAGTTAGTTATGAGTTATGAGTTATGAGTTATGAGATAATATGAACCTTTCTTGCGGGGTGATAATATGATAGATAGAATGTATGTTTAGAACAAAATGGTTGATTATAAGTGGTTTATGGATGGGTCTATTGTTTTTGGGGAATGGTATGGGATTGGTGTCGGCACAGGTTTTTACCGGAAGCTATGGCAATACCCCATACAATGAAGGGATAGCATCATTTCAGCTGCCAGACTCGGGTTACTTTGTGGTAGCCAATGCCACCGGGTTTATGCAGAACACAGCGCCTTATCTTTTCAGAATTGACAAAAACGGAATCCTGGTCAAGGACTGGATTCTATCAAAACCTTATCTGGTTCACATCAATTCGGCTGTGATGAAGGATTTCACCCTATATCTCGGGGGCTATGCCCTGATTCAGGGAAACTATCAGAATATGGTGATAAAAACCGATACCTCGGGGAATATTATGGCTGAGCAATACTGGGGTAGCAACGGATGTGATTTTATCCACAGTCTTGCGATCAATGCGGGCGACACCCTCTTCTATTGCGGAGAAAGTGCCGACACAACCTTCGGCTACTCCAACGGCATGGTGGGTGCCATGTCCCCTACCCTGGGCATCCTCTGGCAGCAAAACGTAGGTGGAAACTGGTTTGATGCCTTTTACAGCATCGCGATTGACGGCGATACCGCTCTGATTTGCTCCGGGGGCAGTGCCAGCTATACCCCCGATCAGGATACTGCCATCCTGCTTTACAGCCTTGGACAAGACGGAACGGCAATCTGGCTGCAAACCGAGAATGCTCCGGGATCCGATTTTGCCTATGCCATCCGACCGGACATGGGTGGGGGATATTATCTGTGCGGGCAGACTTCCCGCTGGCCTTCGTTTGGCAAACAGGGGTACCTGATGCGGTTAGACGATTCGGGAGTTCAGCAGTGGATTCAGCAATATAACGATGAGGATGATGATTGCATCTATGACGCCATTCAATTGGCCAATGGAGATTACCAGATAACCGGTTACAATCGTGGAACCTTTTCATCCGGAGAAAAAGATCTGATGCTGAACAATTGCGGCAACGACGGCTTTTGGTCTCCTCTCCTTCCCTTCCTGGTAATCGGTGGAGCAGGCGACGAAGAAGGAAGGCATATTTTGCAAACACTCGACGGAGGATTTTTAATCACAGGAACCACCAAAAGCTTTCCACCAAGGCTCTCTTCTGTTTTCCTGGTAAAATGCCTTGCCAACGGAAATCATATTCAGTACACAGGCCATCAGACTGCTGTTTCAGAACCCGTTAGGAAAAGCGAATTCTTCAGCCTGTATCCAAATCCCGTAACAGAAACGCTCCATTGCCTGCTACCGGAAAGCCTTGACAAAGACAGGTACACATGGCAAATCCGCGATCTTTCAGGCCGCATCATCCTGTCAGAAGAAATCAACAATCCGCTGAAAAAGGAAATTAGCATTTTTGTCGGTGAACTGAAACCCGGTACGTATGTTTACAGTATGAACGGGATACATTCCCTGTTTCAAAAGCTATAAACGGAATTTCTTCATACGCATATGAAAAAACCCGGGACCCGATCTCGCAACCGATCCTTTCAACAGCTATGGCTGATATTTGCCATTTTGGCATTGGTTTTCATTCAGGCTATCAGGCCTCCTGCAAATGCACCCTTTACCGCTGTTGCGAAGGAGCAGTCTGCTGATTCCACCCTTAGCCTCAGCATTGTTGCCACTGGTGACGCCATGGCGCATCTTCCGCAGACCCAGGCGGCCTATGACTCCTTATCCGGAAAGTATACCTACACCGACGTTTTCCGCTGGTTATCTCCAATTCTTCAAACCTACCATTTGAGGTTCGTTAACCTCGAAACGACCCTGGGAGGGGAACCTTACAAAGGATATCCACAGTTTTCAGCCCCCGATGCCTATGCTGCTGACCTGCACCAAGCCGGATTTAATTATTTCTTCTGTGCCAATAACCATGCGGTCGACCGTTACAACCGTGGGGTTTTAAGGACAATACGCGCACTCGATAGCTTGAAAATCAACCATTCAGGCATATTTTCCGATAGTGCCGACAGGGCTGCAAGGTATCCGCTGATTATCGACAAGAACGGCTTGCGACTGGCAGTCCTCAATGCTACGTACAGCACCAACGGCATCAATCCCAAGCCTCCGGTGCTGGTGAATGGTATCAACCGTACAGAAATTCTGGCAGACCTCAGGAAGGCAAAGACGAGTGAGCCGGATTTCATCATCATGGTTATCCACTGGGGCGACGAATACAAGCTGATGCCGGGACCCTTTCAGACGGAAACCGCAAAATTTCTGGCAGAAAACGGAGTGGACATCATCATTGGGCACCATCCCCATGTGCTTCAGCCCATTGGATGGATTAAAACGAAAAAAGACAGTGTGGAAAAGGAAACACTGGTAATATGGTCATTAGGAAACTTTTTTTCCAATCAGCGTGATAAACATCGGGATGGAGGTATGCTGGCAGGCTTTACCCTGGAAAAGGAACTGAAAACCGGAAAGAAAGCCATCAAGAACCTGCACTACTATCCATTCTGGGTTCGGCGTACAGACAAACCTCTCTCCTTCCGGATTATTCCTTGTGAAATGCCGGAAAGCATGCTTGGTAGCGATACTTTGTTGTCAACTGAGAAACTGGCATTTGAATTCTTTACGAAGGATGCACGAAAAAGAATCGGAAAGGATAGCGGCATCAGAGAGCTTTTCTTCTATACTGCAGCTCCTGAATGAACTCCGAAGAGCAGATCCAACACTCCTTTGACCAGCAGATGCGATACGTTATAGCAAACCAACATCACAGCAATTAAAACCAGCAGATAGCTGGTTCGACTTGCTTCATGTGTGCGTTTCATCAGGGGAATGCCAGTGTAAAGTAAAACTACTGCATACAACGAAACAACTGAACCAATGATGGCTATGGAGGGCACCAGGTTGAAAATTCCTCCAATCAATACAGGAGTCATCGTAAACGCCATCAACCTGAAACTCTGGATAAAATTTCTTTCCGATCGGAAAGAGTAAGCCAGCCGGTCGGCGATGAAGGCAGCCATGAATACCGTTACCAGGACAACCACAAAACTGGAAAACCCGTTCGAGAAAGCTTTGCCCCAATCTCGTACAGTGGTTACGTATCCCCAGGTGCGGTAAGTTCTGCCAATAAGCCCCCATCCAATGATATGAGAAATTGCCGGAATTGCCGCCAAAGGCATCAGGTATCTGAAAGTAAGCCGACCTGTATCATCTCCCGGCGCATCAGCAACTTCTGTCCAGAATTGTGTGGGCCTGAGGATCATCTTCCTGAGGAAGACCATTGAGCTGTTGAGCCCATCTTTGAATGATGATTTCATTGGCCGGATTTAGGGGTATTGTATTCGGATAATTGCTCCCGTTTCGGGATCGAGCTCAAAATGGGTGACAAACCAGGGAAGTCTTTGCACAGAACCAAGCTGGGGTATTAAGATCCCCATATCTTTCTGCAGTTTTTGTCCGAGATAAATGGAAACAACTGACCATTCTGGTATCCGATAGACAAAACCCTGTTGATTTTCAGCAGGTTTCGAATGCACAAAGAGAGGTTGGTTCATATGGCCTGCCGCTGTTCCACCCTGGGAACAAACCTGGATAAAGACCGGCTCACCCCGGGGACTTTCATTGGGAAGGAATCCTTCTGCAGTGCTGAAACGTCCGATAGAAACCGGCAGACAATCATCCTGCTTCTTTGGAATGTACACGAAGGTTCGTTTGTAGGTGGTGGCCAGACTTACCCCTGTAAACAATTCGATATAATCCATCTCCATCTGCTCAAGCTCGGTAGCCATATAGCGGATGGTCGCCGGGTCATAAGGAATTTCCTGGTATCCTGTGAGCAAACTGATACGCAGATCCTTGATCTTCTGAATAAAATCGGCTGCTTCTTTGGCTTTTTGCTCAGCCGGTTTTTCAACCATCTTTTTCTGAAGCACCTTTGTTTCGATGGTCTGGGTATCGGATGTCACTTTCTCGATTACCGTATCCACTACTTCAAAAAGATTATCTTCAGAAAAATACTTGAAAACTGAAGAGTACCTGGAACGTGATGGCGAGATAAAATTGTTTTCAACCTGTTGTACGGATGCACCAGGAGTAGTTCCGGAGAGGGCTCCCATTGCATTCAGATTGATGATCAGAGACAAGGGTACAGAAGCTGAATCACCTTCCCCCATAGCAATATAATAGGTTTGTGCAGTATCGGGTATCGCGACCGAGGAAATGCTTATATCGTCGATCTGCCAGGTTACAGAATTGGCTGAGATAACATTGTCAATACCCAGATATTTTCCTGCAAAACCTGCATAAGGTCCTTTTACCTGTTCAATGCGGGTTAAGGTAAAAGTAACTTCAAGCCTCGATTGTGGAAGGGTATAATAGATCCCGCCCGGCACTTTCAATTCCTGGGTATCGCCGGCTTCCATAACACGAAACGGAGGCACAAAGGGCTTTTGCACAACTGGTTCCGGTTGTTTCCTGAGCACTTCGCACGATGAAAGCCCTGCCAGTAACAAAGCGATAATTATTACTGAAACGATATTTTTTGTTTTCATCCTATGGTGTTGACAATGCAAAATTAAGCAAATACAAGGTAAATTGCAACTGCATCTTTTATGACAGAAGGCTGGCAACTCTCCTGGTACTAACGCAGAAAATTCGTATTTTTGCATAATGTTATCCAAAAAAGCCCAATACGCGCTGTATGCGCTCGTATTTCTGGCCCGGAACAATGAAACCGGACCGGTTCTGATCAGAGACATTGCTGAAGCCGAAAAGCTTCCGCGTAAGTTTCTTGAGTCCATTCTGCTGGAACTCAGAACCCAGGGAATACTTGCAAGCAAGAAAGGAAAAGGGGGCGGCTATATGCTCAGGCGTGACCCATCTGAAGTCAATATGGCTGAAATAATAAGGCTGTTCGATGGCGCAATTGCTTTGCTTCCCTGCGCTACTTTCAGGTATTATGAACAGTGTTCACATTGTAAAGATGAAAGCCGATGCGCTATCAAATCCTATGTGAAAGACATCAGGGATGAGACCGTAAGGATTATGAAGAATATCACACTCAAAGACATTCTGGATCGGGAATCCTGGCTGATAGATCATCCTATGGAAACCCCCTGAGCTTTTATCAAAAATACAGTCATATAGCATCAAACAATTGACAATATGCGCATTACAGCATTCAGATTACCCAAACCCAAGCAGTTTGAATACTCTCCCAGATACTACGATCCTGCAAAGGAACTCATGCAGGAAAGAGAAAAGAGGATCCTCAGGGAACTGGAAAATGAAACTGTCAATACAGAGAGTGGCTATAAACCCATATCCAAGGATGAACTTCGGCACAACATGCGGTTTAAGAGGCCGGCACGCCCTTCAGGGAGAAAAGGGGGAATCCTGCTGAAACTGATCACCATGATTATGGCACTGCTGGTTGCGTTGCTGGTTTTTTACGGAACTTGGGTTTTGGTGAGAAGCCTATAATAAGTTATGAGTTATGAGTTATGAGTTGGTTTTCAATTATATAACTTTTTTTGCGTGTGCTGAATTTTAGAATGGTGTTAACCTTAGTAGCAATATGGATGGAGTGATCAAGCTGTTACCGGATCTGGTAGCGAACCAGATTGCTGCTGGTGAAGTGATTCAGCGGCCTGCTTCTGCTGTGAAAGAGCTGCTGGAGAATGCTGTGGATGCCAAATCTACTGCTATTGAGCTTTGGATTGCGGATGCAGGCAAAAAGCTGATCATGGTGGTGGATAATGGCAAAGGGATGTCGCCTGCCGACAGCCGCCTTTGCTTTGAGCGTCATGCCACCTCGAAAATTGAAAGATCTGACGACCTGTTTCGCATCAAAACCCTGGGATTCCGGGGTGAGGCCCTTGCCTCCATCGCTGCTGTTGCTCAGGTAGAGCTCAAAAGCAGGCGCAAGGAAGATGAACTGGCTACCGTTGTAAGAATTGAAGGCGGGAAATTTGTAAGCCAGGAACCCGACGCGCATCCCATAGGCACCACCATTTCGGTAAAAAACCTTTTTTACAATGTTCCGGCTCGTCGTAATTTTCTGAAAGGGAACAATCTGGAATTCAAACATGTAGTTGAGGAATTTTCCCGTGTGGCACTCTCCAATGAACACATCAGTTTCAGAATGTTCAATGATGGAAGGGAATTGTATCATCTGCCGGCATCCAACCTCAAACAACGGATTGTCAACCTTTTCGGTAGTCATTACAACAGCCGTTTCGTACCTGTTGAACAGGAAACAGATATCATCAGGATCACAGGGTTTACCGGCAAACCTGAGTTTGCCAAGAAGAACCGCGGTGAACAATATTTCTTCGTAAACGGAAGGTATTTCCGGCATTCATACCTCCACCACGCTGTGGTGAAAGCCTACCAGGAACTGATCCACGACAGCAGCTTCCCTTCCTGGTTTCTTTTCTTTACCATAGACCCTTCTCAGGTAGATGTGAATATCCACCCTACAAAAACCGAAGTTAATTTTATTGAGAATCAGTCCATATATGCCATTCTGCATACTGCTGTCAGAAATGCGCTGGGCAAATTCAATCTTACCCCTTCCATCGATTTCGACACTGAACCTATTTTCACCCCCCATTTTTCTGCCAACAGGGAAATCAGGATTCCAACCATCTCCTCAAATCCGAATTACAATCCGTTTGAAACGGCGCCCTCTCCTTCACGACATGATATTCCAAACCCTCCTGCCGGAAAACAAACCTCTCTGTTGCACCAAAGAGGATGGGAAAAACTCTATGAGCCGGTTTCGTCAACAGAAATCACAAACATCCCCTCTGAAAGTGATGAGACGGGTAGGTCTGAACCAGAAACCTTGCAGAAATTCATCCAGGTACACCACACATGGATCCTGACAAGCATAAAATCGGGTATGCTGATGGTGCACCAGCAATATGCGCATCAACGGATATTGTATGAAAAATACCTGGAAGAGTTC
>CAZJZF010000095.1:0-3396 GCA_964550385.1 uncultured Lentimicrobiaceae bacterium
ACCCTGAATTTCACCACCATAAATTCAGTCCATACCCTTACCGGTTGCGAAAAGAAAGCAAGGATTACCGCAAGCAGCCCATACGGATAGAAGCTGAATTCAGTAAATACTTTTCGAAATATCATATTGCCAAAGAACAACAGAGCAAGGGTGAATGGAATAGGAATCAGCATGAAAAAACTGTGCGCAGATGCAAAAATCTCTTTCTGCTTCTCATCATTATCCTTGTAGTCGTAGTAGAGCCTTACGGCTGCAGATACGGTACCGGGGTTGTAAAGGAGCCCCAACGCTGTGATTACCATGGTAAACATCGAAAGCACTCCAAAGTCAGCGGGACTCAGGAACAGGGCAAAAACCGGCAACAACACCAGCCCGACCATGTTCTGAGATGCCTTTTCGAGCGACATGGCAAGGCTTCCGGCAGCAAGTTTTTTCAGATAAAAGCCGAGATTAGGCATGAGTGCCGGATTGAGGATTTGGAGGTGCAAAGTAATACATTACTTCATCTGTAACACCGGTTACCAGAACCCCTCCCGGAAGCAGGCAATTTTGCAGGTTCCGGATTCCCTCCGCCACTTTGTCTTCGTTGAAATAACGGGTTTGTAACAGGTTGATGCAGATAATCAGGTTGAATTTATCGGGAATCTTACCAAAAACATTCAGTCTTGCAGTTTTGAATACCGGGTTTTGAAGCACTTCAGGGTGAAATAATGGGATTGTAATTGCCTTCCTGGCATTAGGTTTAATGCCCTGGTATTGCTTTAGAATTTTCGCTGTTTTATATCGGTTAATGAGATGATAAATCTTTTCAATGGGGTATTTGAATTCAAAATAGAGATTAACAAACCCCTGTCTGAGCCGCACCTGAACAGGATTTCCTTCCTCGTCGAAAACAACACCGGTCTCTGGATCATATAGCAGAGAAGTGTAAAGATCACCCAGGACATAGGAATCCACCGGGCAGTATTTCAGGATGGCTTCAAGGTTGCTTTGTGAATCCATTCCAAACGATGCCCCAATGTCCAAAACTTTTAATGGGGTTGCTGATGAGAAACGCCCTTCGGCAAAGAGCGCTTCAAGCACGGTGGCATTTCTGCCTGGGTAAGTTGATTTCCTCACTCCGTTTGGGAAAATAAGGTGACTGGCAATCCGGCTGTACATGGCCGACGGTAGGTCAGGATCCAGCAGGTTGGCGGCAAAAAACCGTGGATCCCTGTGGAAACCTCCGCAATGGCGCCTGAAGGCCAGCAGCCAGGGGGGCAGAATTTTTTTTGCCAGGCTTTTAATGGTTTGGTTCACAACGGTTTCCGTATTTTAAGATACGCCACATTTCCGCCACGGATCCTGATGCTCAAGGCTTTAATGTCTTGGATATTTCCGGTGAAGGGCAACCTGTTGAGAAGTTCCTTCCTTTCCAAACGGATGAACCGATCCCAACCATCTTTCCGCACTTTTCTCCTGAGCCGCACAATACTAATCCTTGACCTGAGCCGCCTTAGCAGCAGATGCAACAGTGCCTTCGGCCCTTCTGAAGCCCGGATGTAATTTTCTGAGAGATGACTTGTCAGTAGGTTAGAAGCTTCGGCTTTGAAGTTGGCGAAATAGGAGGCGAATACCTTCCCCTTTTCAACTCCGGGGTCAAAAACTGCTTCCGGGGAGCTTAAAACTTTACCCAGGGAATCCATTACCTCTGTGCTGGTTTTGCAGTTGATGCTTACATAAATCGGCAGCCAGGCAGTAATGGATTCGTGGGTGCGGGGCACAAAGGAAATGGTGGGCTTTCCTGCCATCACTGCTTCCAGTCCGGTGGTGCAGTCATGGTGAATCACCGCCAGAGATGCCTTGATCCAGGGGTGTACACTGCCGGCTCCCACAACATGCAGATTGTGGATTCCGTCAAAAGCGTTATTGTAAACGGTTGTGTTCTCATCAGGATGAGGACGCAGTACAAAATTGATATCCGGAAAACGGGCAGCCATTTCCTTAGCCAATTGGACGAATTCTTCAAGAAGAATTTTCCCTTCCTTGTGTTTCAGAAGATAGAGAGGTCGCTGCTCCTCCGGGATATCGCCGGTGGTTTCAAGAAATTTCCTGATCCAGTCTTGGACAATCCGAAGCTGGTGTTGATCAGCACGAATCTGTTGTATTGCCTTTTAATCTCTGCTATATCTTCTGAAAAATAGGCATCATGGATCGGCTTCAGCAGATCAAACCGTGGCTCACCGGTTACCACAATATTCTCCCCAGAGATATACGGAAGGTGTTCGGCGATGTCTTCCTTAATTTTGTCGCCAAAAACATATATATAGTCGAAAAAACCAACAGCATCTTCCTGATAAGACCTTAACAGGTCGTTCCGGATATCACGGGTAAGGGCTCCCCCCTCCACGTCCAGCGCCACCAGCCGGTGACCCAGCGACTGGATTTCCCGGTAAAAGGGAATGAAATCCGAGGAGACACTTTTTGCCAGATACAAGGCATTGCGGTGGTGCAGCATCTCACGCCGGCTTCCCCCTTTGGTCCCCAATGCCACTTTCCATCCTTTCGCAAGCAGGGCAGAAGCAAGCAGGATTTTTCCGTCAAGTTCCCGTTTTCTGGATTCTATGGGGATGAATATAACGGGATGCTCTGCCATTTTCGGGTTATATTAGCGGTTCAGATGAGTTTTGGAAGTGAAGAGTGGTAGGCATCCCACTGCCCGATGTCGTGGTAGGCAGATTGCGGAATGGGGAACACGCCAACCGGTAAGCCGGCCTTTTGTACCTCTTCGATGAGATGGGTGATGTGGAACAACCGGTTTTCGGGTATCAGCGAAAGACATTGGGAATGAATGATATACATGCCGGAATTGATGAGCATGCTGTACTCAGGTTTTTCCGTGATTTTTTTCAGAAACCCTTTGTTGTCAGTTTCACACACCCCATATGGTATCTCCAGATTGTGCATAGCAGCAACAACCGTTATGGCAAATTTTCCGTTACGGTGAAACTGCAGGATTTCGCCGTAATCCGATTTGATAACAATATCGCAGTTGCTCACCAACAGATCCCCCTCAACAACCCCTTCCAGCATCTTCAGGGCACCGGCAGTGCCAAGGGGTTGGTTCTCTTCGATGTAGGAGATCTCGTAGGGATATTGCTGATCCTCGAAATAGGCTTTGATCAGGCGGGCTTTGTGGTTTAGGGAAATGATGAATTTACTGGCTCCATGCCGGGCCAGCTCTTCCATAATCACTTCAATAACAGGCTGATTTCCGATGGGGATCAGGGGTTTGGGAAGGATACGGGTGAAGGGGTCGAGGCGGGTTCCTTTGCCCCCGGCCATGATCACCACTGGAATTGATGCCAGGGCAGATGGATTGGGAATGGCAATTTCCATCAGGTCGGAAAGGTGCAC
>CAZJZF010000095.1:3406-7719 GCA_964550385.1 uncultured Lentimicrobiaceae bacterium
CACCAGCGATTCGATTCGGCCCTCTGCATCAACCACAGGTGCAGTGTAAAGGTGCCTCTTCTGCATCTCGCGGCGAATCTCCTGCTTGTCAAATGGTAGTCGCAGTATATACGGGGAAGGATTGCACGCTTCTGAAACACCTCCATTCACATCCCCGGAGCGCAGGATCCACCGCCTTACGTCTCCGTCGGTCAGGCTTCCGCAAAGGCGCCCCTCTTCATCAGTCAGAAAAAGAGTCTTTAAAGGACTGTCCTCCAGTATCTTCATGGCCTGCTGAACCGACAAAGTCCGGGGTATGATCACTTTTTCTTTCATATCAGGTAGTTCATTTTTTGCATCAGGAGGCCGGCCAGCATAAAATCAGTTTCGTCATCAATATCCACCGATCGCTCGTGGGGCATCACCCAGGCGTAAGTGCCGGGACCGATAAAACGTTTTGTGTGCAGAAACGGAGCTGTGGCTGCCATATATACTGCCCCGTTCACCCGGTAATATACCGGCAGTTTTTGCCTGGGAAGGGTAAACTGCGGCTGGAGGAATGACTCCATGGAGAGGTTTTCAGGCAGCAGACCCGACCACTGTGGTGGATGGTCGCAGGGGCTAACCCCTACTACCGACGAGGCGCTCTTTTCAACCAGCAGGTTCCATGCCCCTTGCAGGTCTTCTGCCGTACGCAGTGGAGAGGTGGGTTGCACCAGGGTGAAGTACTCGTACGCTTCCCCTTGTATTTCAAGTCTTTCCAAAATGTCAGACACCACATCTGCACTCGAAGTCTCGTCCTCTGCCAGCTCAGGTTTCCGCAGCCAGGGAGTATCGGCACCATACGTGTTGCCAATAGCGGCGTACTCCTCCGAGTCGGTCGACAGAATCACGCGATCAAAGAGGCCGCTCCGCTGAGCCGCTACTATACTCCAGGCCAACAGGGGATGTCCATGCAGGAGCCTGATATTCTTCCCGGGTAAACCACGTGATCCACTGCGGGCTGGTATGATGGCAAGGTGTTTCATAGATTGGCGCCATCAAAAATACACAAACTTTTGGCAAGACTGTCAGCGGTTTCTGCAGAGAACAGATACGCCCCCATCCGGTCGGCCGAACAGGTGAGTTTTCCGGGATTATATAAGATACCGGGTATGTATTCGACAAAGTTCGTATTTAACAATACTGATTGATGTATTGTGTCGATATATAGATGATTCTCAGAAGAGACGTATTGTATGGCAGCTGCTCTTCCCTCCGGAGGTGCCAACGAAACTTCATGGCCGACAGACAGTTCAAACATCACCCGGTACATGTCGATGCCGGTGGCCAATGGCACCAGTCTGAAGGCAATGTGGTCGCCTCCGGGGCGTGCGCCTGTTTCGATAATGCAGGGTCCGTCTTTGGTGAGGATCACCTCAGTGTGGGCAATGGCGTCGTTAAGCTCCATCGCATTCGCCATCTTTTTCACCTCCTCCATCACGGCAGCTCTTTCATCTGCTGACAAGGCAGCAGGAATGGTATGGCGTAATTCCACAAAATGGCCATTAGCGGATACCTGTTTGTCGGTAAAGGCAGCAAAATGGGTTTCCCCAAACTGGGTCCAGGTTTCCACACTGATTTCACGTCCTGAAATGAATTGTTCAACTATGACCCTCCCTGTCGGTGAGGCTTTCATGGCCTGATGAAAGGCAGTATTTCCTTCTATGTTGTCTCGCACCATCGAAACTCCTGTACTTCCGCTGAAGTCAACCGGTTTGATGATGGCGGGAAAACCTGTCCATGACAGAGCATTCTCCAGATCCGATGTATTTTCCGGTGAGGCAAACCGCGGGGTACGGATGCCGGCCCGCTGCATCTCATCCCTGAACAGATATTTGTTCACCGACAATTTTGCACATTTCTCTGTTGGACCAGGCAGGTGCATGGCTTTGCAAACGGAGGCTATCGTTGGCAGGAGCAACTCGGTGCGGGTTGTGATGGCGTCGATCTCTGCCTCATGGGCCAATGCCATCACGGCATCGGTGTTGGCGGCATCAAGGCAGAATGTACGATCGGCAAGTTGCAGTCCCGGAGCCTCAGGGTTGCGGTCGGTGGCAAACACCTCATACCCTTCGCTCTGTGCAAGGCGTATAAGGGGGAGCATCTCGTCACTGCCCCCCAGCAGCAGCAATCGCTTCCTGTCTTTCATCATTTCAGCAGGTCGTTGGGCTGATAGTTTTGAGTGGCAGGGGTGCCAGCAATTTCTGGCCATCGATCTGCGCCAATTCCTCGTCCAACGCGTTTGGCGGTAACATTCTGGTCTGAAAAAAGCTCCCCCCTCTTGATCATGGTTTTTGCTACCAGACTTTTTTGTACTACCGGACGGATTTTCAGCTCTGAGGGCTGAGGCTGTTTGTTGCCATCGCCCAGGGCTGTTTCAATATTCCGGATGGCCTTTACCATTCCCTCAAACTCTGCAGGCTCTAAACTCGCTCTGTGGTCCGGGCCCGGAAGGGTTTTATCCAGGGTGAGGTGTTTTTCGATGATAACCGCCCCCATTGCCACCGCTGCCACCGCTACTTCGAGCCCCATGGTATGATCTGAATATCCAACAGGTACTCCAAAATGCTCTTTGAGGGTTACCATCGCTCTCAGATTCACTTCATTGAAAGGGGTGGGGTAGTTGCTGGTGCAGTGCAACAGGCTCACCGAACGGGCGCCCGATTCAGCCAGAAGGTGGTAGGCACGCTCTACCTCTTCGATGTCTGCCATACCGGTCGACAGGATCACATCCTTCCCCTTTCGCCCCACTTGCGCCAGATAAAGCAGGTTGGTAATTTCCCCCGAACCGATCTTGATGAGTTCCAGGTGCAGGTCGTCGGTTAAAAAGTTCAGGCTCAGCTCTTCATCGGGCGTCGAAAGAAACCGGATGCCCGTTCGGTCGCAGTAGGCTTTTAGATGGCGAAAATCGTCATAGCTCAGCTCAAGCTGTTTCGACATCTCATACTGCGAAGGGTAGAAGCCGGCGTTCTGCTTCTGGTATTCTGCAAGTTCCGCCTCTTTCAGCATCAGGGCATCGGTTTGCCAGGTCTGAAACTTCACTACATCTGCCCCAGCCTGGCGGGCTGCGTCACAAAGTTTCATCGCCAGTTCCATACTGCCGTTGTGGTTTACACCCGCTTCGGCAATCACCATCACAGGCTTGTAAATTAAGCCAATAGGCTGTTCCATAAATGCTTGGATATCTTTGTGTCGAACTTTTTTACCAATTTTTTTTCAATAGGCTGATCCAGAAAATTAAGTACCGCCTTTACCGCCCTTTCGCTGTTTCTGCCGTCGCCGTATGGGTCGTAGGGGTTTTCGGCAATTTTACACAGCTCCCTGTGCCGACTGGAGGTGGCTTCTTCCAGCGTTTTCAGGATTTCGCCGGTATGGTAGCCGCAATGCAGAACGCTTTCTGCTGCCATGCGATTTTTCTGGCGGTTGCCAATATTTACGGTGGGAACTTTCAGCGATGGGGCTTCCACCAGTCCGCTGGAGGAGTTGCCTACCACTGCGGCTGCTTTTTTCATCACCGCCAGATAATTGCGACTTCCCAGATGGGGGATGTAGCGTATATGGGACTGGGAGCCAGCCAATGACGACATCATACGTGCGATTTCGTTGCTGCCGGGATCGGCGCCGGGGGCGGTAATGACGACCTGAAAGTGATCCGATTTCCTGAGAGCTTCGGCCAGGGGTGCACACTGCTCTGTGGCAGAGAGTCCCGGCTCCAGGGTAGAGGGGTGGTAAGTCACCAGCAGCATCGGCTTTTCCGGGTCAATGCCGAACTGTTGCTGAAGCTCTGCACTGGTAGCCATGTCTGCCCGGTGGATGTTGTCGAGACCGGGTTCTCCTGTAATGACGATGCGCCAGTCTTCCTCCCCCATGCAACTTACCTTTTCGGCACACACGGCATTCGAAACCAGATGGAGATGGGCAAGTTTGGTGGTGGCATGCCGGATGCTGTCGTCGATGGCTCCTTCGGTAACCTCGCCACCGCTGATGTGGATCACCGGAATGCCGAGGAGCAGAGCAGGAATGGTCACTGCAAAAAGTTCGTAGCGGTCGCCCATCACCATCACCGAATCGAACCGATGGTGGCTCAGAAGGTTGGCAAGAATTGTAATCCCCGACGAAACCATTTTCGGAGCACTTGTTACATCGTCGTTTGTGAGGGTAAACGGGGCTTTCAGCAGATGGGAATACGGCAGAATGCCATCCTCCAGCACCTCCAGCAACGAATAACCCGAATGTGTGTTCATAAGCCCCCCTCCGGCAAACATAAACCTATCGGCCTGCTGCGACAAGAG
>CAZJZF010000096.1:0-3253 GCA_964550385.1 uncultured Lentimicrobiaceae bacterium
AGTAAACTTTCCTCTGAAATGAAATTTTCGATAAAAAGAGAACCATCCGGCGAAGAAGGTGTTAATTTTACATCGCGAACAACACGTGAAACCTGCATAAAACATTTATACATCAAATTTAAAAACAAATCTTAAAGACATGAAATACAGAACCTTTCTTTTAGCCATGTTGATTCTTGCCATCGCAACTACCTCTTGCAGTCTTTTAAAAACAGGATCGGGTTCGTCTCCTTCCTATACTTCGGGCAAGAGTTTTGGGGTATCTCTCATGGGGCTATACGGACAGTTTAAAAAGGATGGAAAAGTGGACATGACCAATCCGGCCAATCTGGGAAATCTGGTCACTCTGGCTGCTGCCACTGCTGTAGTGAAGGGACAACCGGTTACTTCGCCAGCATACAAAGACTTTGCCTCAGGCGTTGTTGCCGGATCGGGGGGGTTAGTACAATCGGGAATTGTGGATCAGGTGATTGCTTCAGTTACCAAAATGGATCTGGGTCCCGTGGTGAATTCTGTAAAAAACAACACAGCCGTTCCGATTGCAGAAGCCACCAGGATCGCCACTTCCCTTAAGACCCTGTACAGCATCTTCGGGAAATAACACCCAGGTTTCTTATCTGGCTCACCTGTTTTTTCCCGATACCAGATTTAATCCGGTACCGGTTTCTCGATGCATTCCGGGGAATGCCAAAACAGCTTTTGCTTTCCTGGAATAAAACCCCGAGCCAGTTCCGTAAAGTCCATTCAGCCTGATTTTCAGCTCAGAAGGAATAGTTTTACTTTTGGGAGGGTGCTCTGCATTTGAATTCAAACGAAAAGTATTGTTTGAAAACATTTCGTATTTTTGCGAAATAACAAAACACTTTCAGGTGGATCAATCTTACGGCAATAAGAAATTTACTCACCGACTCATGGTACTGCCTTTGCGAATATGGGTTTTCATTCAATTGATTTTGTTTCCGGCATTGGGCTTCTCCCAGGGAAGTGATCCTGAAATTAGTTTTCAGCAGGATGTTCATGATTTTGGAACCATTAAGGAAGCCACCGGAATAGTTCATACCACTTTCCCATTTGTCAACTCCGGAAATACAAACCTGGAAATCAAAAAGGTACAGGCAGGCTGTGGTTGTACAGGAGCAGACTGGACCCGTGGACAAATTCTCCCCGGAGATTCAGGCCTTGTGAAAATCAGTTTTGACCCTACCGGTAAACCGGGCGCTTTTCTGAAGAATATTATTGTAGTATCCAATGCCATCAACAGTCCTAAAACCCTTGTCATCAAAGGGAAGGTTGTGCCTAAGCCGACCGATTATTCGGATACTTTCAGGTTTTCATACGGAAGTTTGCTGGCAACGAGCAATCATCTGGTGTTCCCCGAAATCTGGCCAGGACTGACCAAAGAGGACACCTTACGGTTTTTAAACAAAAGCTATGACACCATTCGCTGGGAATTGAAAGCCATACCCGGATTTATGAGCGCTCAGCCCGCAGCAGGTATTATACCCCCTAATGGAAGGGGTTATCTGATGATATCACTGGATCCATCCAAAAGCAGTCTGCAAGGAGAATGGAGCGAAAAATTGGTCATAGAAACAAATGATGACCTACAGTCCGAAAAAATCTTTATGCTCTCCGGGAAGATTCTGGATAAGCAACCCACGCCAACTCTCGAACAGCTTTTCCCGGTTCAGTTGGGAAGCCTGATGTTTTCGAAAAACACTCTGGTATTTCGCAATGTATTGAATACCAGTATTCAGACAGATACACTTCTGATTTATAATTCGGCCACCTATCCCATTCATATTCTGATAAAGGAAAAACCGGAACCGGTAATTTCTGTCATCTCCAGCCTTACCATTCAACCAGGTGATTCAGCCAGACTCATTCTGGGCTTCGACGGAAAAAAAGCTTCTGTTTATGGGTATGCCAGCTACGGCATGATCTTCCTGGAATCGAATGATTCTGTCCAACCCAATACGGTTGTCCATGTATCGGCAGAAATTTCAGAGGATTTTAGCCACCTGAATAAGCGAAAAAAGGCAAAGGCACCTGTTGCTCAGTTTTCTTTTACCGATTTTGACTTCGGATCTGCCATCCAGGGCTCACCTGTCAGATTACAGTTTCCGGTCGCAAACCATGGTCATAACAATCTTATCATCCGTCGGATTCAAACTCCCATGGGCATCAACGCAATCTGCCTGCCCGGTGATACGGTATACCCCGGTGCAACAGCAGTGATTGATGTTGAGTTTCCCACTTTACACAAGGTTGGCTACCAGACTTCAGAGATTACCGTCATCACCAACGATCCTTTACATTCCATGATCAAACTGAGAATCAATGGCTATATTGAACCTAATGAATAATATTTCTCTCTTGAAAATTTGATAAATAAAATCATTTCGTAATTTTGCGAAATAACAAAATAGCTCCTCGTATGAGTTTTAGCCAGAATAATACTTTTTAATATGCCAAATAAGCCTGAATTCACTACTGAACAACAGCACATTGCCCTTATTGCCAAAGCATTAAGTCATCCGGCAAGGGTTTATATCATGGAAAAGCTGATGGCTATGAACAGCTGTTGCACCTCCGGTGAGATGATAGGCGATATCCCCATTGCCCGCTCAACCCTTTCGCAGCATCTTAAGGAACTGAAATATGCCGGACTGATACAGGGCGACATAGAACCTCCAAGAATCAAGTACTGCATTAACCGGGAAAACTGGGAGGCGGCCAGAGAAATTCTCGCAGATTTCCTGCAGTTAACTGTACACAGTGAATAATCTATCCTAATCTATTTACCTATGCGAGCATCAAAACTTGTGAAAAATCGGTCTCTTGTCAGCTTCCTGGCTGGAGTCTTTATTTTTGTGGCAGCCGGATGCAATACCGGCAATAACAATGAATCACAAAACATTGAAAGTGACTCTCTTGTAAATGAAAGCCCTTCTTCAGAGGAGCCTGTGGCTGAAACTGCTGACACAGCGAAGGCAGTTGTTTCTGACAATGCAGCTATTCAAAAGCCGGTTCAGGCCAGGCCCTTTGTGCAGATTTACAATTTTCATCTCACCAACCGATGCCCGTCCTGTATCGCTATTGAAGAAGAAACGGGAAAAATCCTTGCGACATTCTTTGCCGAAGAGGTGAAACAAGGAAGAATTGTGCGGAAAATATTGAATGTTGACGACAAGGCCAACCGAAAAATTGCTGAAAAGTATGAGGCTTTTGGATCGGGGATTTTTGTGACCCG
>CAZJZF010000096.1:3266-7692 GCA_964550385.1 uncultured Lentimicrobiaceae bacterium
TATATCAGGGAAAAGAATCCACTACCGACCTCACCGGCGCAGGGTTTAAGTTTGCCCGCAACAAACCGGAAAGATACCAGGAGATCCTGAAAAATCAGATTGAAGAATATCTCAAATAATACATCTATGAAGAAATCTCTTTTTTATATGATCCTGATGGCATTTACCCTGGCATCCTTCGCGCAACCGCAGAGCCATGATACCATCATTGCCAACAATCCTTCAAAGGTTAAGGTGCAGGTACTCTATTTTCACATTACCAATCGATGCGGTACCTGCTATGGGATTGAGGCAAATGTCCGAAAAACCGTTGAAACGTGGTTCAAAAATGAGCTTGACAGTGGTACGGTGGAACTCCACATTTTAAACTGTGAGCTTCCGGAAAACAAGCAGAAGGTGGAAAAATATGAAGCCTACGGTGCAACCCTGGCATTAACGGTTTTCAAAGATGGTGCGGAAATAAAAACCATTGACATTACCGACTGGGCTTTCCAGAAGGCTCATAAACCAGATCTTTTCATTGCTGAGTTGAAAGAAAAAATTGAAATCCACATAAACCCATAAATATGAAAAGGACTATCATTTTAGCGTTGTTGATGCTGCTCGGCAGCACTATGGTGAACGCCCAAAAAGGCAAAGGTACTATTGAGGTTCTTTATTTCAAGACCAATCTGGCTTGTTGCAAAGCCAAGGCATGTAATGCCCTTGAAAGTGATATTCAGAACATTGTTGTAAAAAACTTCAGCGACTCGAGCGTAAGGTTTACGGAAGTAAAACTGGCAGACGAAGCTAACCAGGAAATGGTAAAGAAATACAATGCCGGGTCACAGACCGTGGTACTAAGAAAAACCACCCGCAAAGGAGAAATCAGTATCGATGTAACCGACATCATAAAGGCCTATTTGCAGAACAGAGATTTGGCAGCCTTAGAAGCAGCCATACTGACGAAAATCAATGAATTAAAAAGCAGGAAGAAATAAATGGAAATCTTGCAAAACTGGCTTGATTCAACCCAGGCGCCGTTTCTTACAGCTTTAATTCTGGGTATTATGACTGCCATCAGTCCCTGTCCGCTGGCTACCAACATTACAGCCATCGGGTTTATCAGCAAAGATCTGGAAAACCGACGCAGGATCTTTTACAACGGACTCTGGTACACCCTTGGGCGCGCCATCACCTACACGGCTCTTGGGGTAGTTCTGTTTCTGGGTGCCAGTACCTTCAAGGTTGCCAGTATATTCCAGTCGAATGGCGAGAAATTCCTTGGCCCTTTGCTGGTCATTATCGGGGTTTTGATGTTCGATTTCATCAAAATCAAGCTACCCGGGTTCAGTAAATTCGGAGAGAAATTTCAGTCAGAAAATCGGAAAAACAACTGGTGGAGCGCCCTATTGCTGGGGATAGTTTTTGCCCTTGCTTTCTGCCCTTACAGTGGCGTTCTATACTTCGGCATGCTTATTCCGATTACAATCAGTTCAGCATCTGGGCTTTATCTTCCTGTAATTTTTGCCATTGCTACCGGGCTGCCGGTAATTATTGTTGCTTACCTGCTGGCATTCAGCATCTCCAGTATCGGTGGTTTCTATAACCGAATCCGGATATTTGAAAGGTGGTTCCGCAGAGTAGTGGCAGTGCTGTTTATTTTGGTAGGGTTGTATTATATCTATATGTTTTATATTGCTTAACAGAACGCTGTTGTATGGAACCAAAGAAAGAGTTGAAGATTCTGGGCTGGATTTCAGTAATTTTTGTTGCTGCCTTCTTCCTCCCGATTGAAAGTGCCAGATTTGCTACAGCCATTGATGCCACCCTCGATCTGGTAAAATGGTATGCCCGTGAACATGTGATTCTTTGCCTGTTGCCGGCCTTCTTTATCGCCGGGGTGATCTCGGTTTTCGTTAGCCAGGGTTCGGTATTGAGGTATTTTGGGGCCAATGCCAAAAAATGGCTGGCTTATACGGTAGCGGCAGTATCGGGAACCATTCTTGCAGTATGCTCCTGCACCATTCTGCCGCTGTTTTCCAGTATTCATAAGCGGGGAGCCGGCCTGGGGCCGGCCATTGCCTTCCTCTACTCAGGCCCGGCCATCAACATTCTTGCGATTATCCTCACGGCCCGGATTCTGGGTTTTGAGATGGGTGTGGCAAGGGTTGTCGGAGCCGTTAGCTTCTCAGTGATTATAGGAGTGATCATGTCGCTGATTTACCGAAAGGAAGAGAAAGCCAAAAGGGAAGAGCAGATGAACATTCCTTTGATGCCGGAAAAACGCCCAATGTGGAAAACTTCATTCCACTTCTTTACCTTGATTGTGATCCTGGTATTTGCCAACTGGGGCAGCCCTTCCGAAGGGGTAACCACAGGTTTGTGGTACAACATCTGGGCTTACAAATGGTATATTACAGGTTTCTTTGGTCTTTTTCTGGCCTGGTCGCTTGTATACATTTTAAAGATCAAATGGCAATGGGTGCTGCTTTCGGTGGCTGTCGTTTTAGCCTCTGGATTGCTCTCTTTCTATTTTATTGAAAACAGCAAACTGGCTCCGCTGGTGCCCATGCTGGCAGCAATTGCAGCCTTGAGCATTATGACCCTGAAAGACAAACAGGATGAAGACAACCGTGAATGGACGGTAGTTTCCTGGGACTTTGCCAAGCAAATCCTGCCATTGTTGGCCGTTGGGGTAGTTACAGCGGGTTTTTTGCTGGGTTCCACCCACGACGGTATCGCTATTGCCGGCGTAATTCCCAATGAATGGATCCAATGGCTGGTAGGAGGCAATTCTGTGTTCTCAAACTTCGCAGCCTCCATTGTGGGAGCATTTATGTATTTCGCCACCCTAACTGAGGTGCCGATTTTGCAGGGACTCATTGCTTCGGGTATGGGCAAAGGGCCGGCACTGGCATTGCTGCTGGCAGGACCTGCACTTTCTCTCCCCAATATGCTGGTGATCAGAGGCGTTATGGGAACTCGAAAAACCATAGTGTATGTAAGTCTGGTTGTGGTAATGGCAACCATCTCAGGGCTGATTTACGGCGGGCTGTTCTAAAATCAAATATTCATCCAGCTGAATGCTGCTTCTTATCATCATCACCTCTGTTTGCCTGGTCATCTCTTTCAGTTTTGATCACAAAAAAACTTTGCTCGGAATCAGGAAAGGGGCCATGATGTTCCTGTCGCTACTCCCCACACTCCTCTGGGTGCTGATCATCGTGAGCCTGGTATTTTCTCTTGTTTCTGAAGAAACTATGGTTCAGTACCTCGGCAACGGGGGATCTAATGCGAAAGCCTACTCAATTGCTGTGCTACTTGGATCCATTTCGCTGATTCCCGGGTTTATCGCGTATCCTCTTTGCGGCATTCTGATAGGGAAAGGGGTGTCATATTCCATCATTGCAGCATTTATCACCAGCATGATGATGGTAGGCATTTTGACACTTCCCATTGAAGCGAGATTTTTTGGATGGAAAACCAGCTTGATCCGAAACGCTCTCAGCCTGGTGGCTGCCATTTTCATCGGACTGCTCATGTCGTTATTCTTATGAAGGAAATCGTGAAATATATTACACCCCTTTTCTTTATCGCTCTTATCGGCATATCATGGGTGGTTGATTTTTCGGCCGGGAAAGAACTCGGGCTGCATTTCTGGAGGTTCTTCAGTGAGATGATTGTTTTCCTGCCAATGATGTTTATCCTTGTCGGATTGTTTGATGTTTGGGTACCTCGTGAAAAGATCGAAAAACACATTGACAGCTCATCCGGATGGAAAGGAACCGGTTTGGTAATTCTGCTGGCAACCCTTCAGGCAGGTCCCCTGTACGGTGCTTTCCCCTTCGCTTACATTCTCTGGAAAAAGGGATGCAGTGTGAGGAATATTTTTATCTATCTGGGAGCATTTTCAACGATTAAAATTCCCATGATCACCTTTGAGATTGGCTTCCTGGGTTTGAGGTTCTCTTTACTGCGGACCCTGATTACGTTGCCATTTTTTATCCTGATTGGAGTAATTATGGAAAAAATTCTGTCAAAAAAAACTTTTATATCAATGAACCTTAAATGATCAAACAAATAACTGTTCCCTGATGTTCAATAAAGCTAATCAAATCCTTTTATTTATTCACACCTCAAAAATAAAATATTATGAAAATCACAACTCAGGCAAACGAAATTTTCAGGAAAATCCTTACAGAGAATGAAAACCCCCAGGCAGGCATCAGGATCTATACCAATAAAGGATGCTGTGGTGCTGCCATCCAGATGACCCTTGCAGAAAAACCCGAAGAAGGAGATCATCAGACTGATATGGATGGAGTAAACTTCTTTATTGAAAACGAAGCTGTTGAAACACTGGAAGGGGTAACTATCCATTTTGAAGATGGAGGATTTCTGATCGAAGGGCTGCACAATCACCACGATGGCTGCTGTTGTTGAT
>CAZJZF010000097.1:0-7641 GCA_964550385.1 uncultured Lentimicrobiaceae bacterium
AAGACATTACCAATAATCATAGAAATCCGCTGGATCAAAGTTAGCGATTTTATTTACTTTTACTTTTTGAAATGTTGAACCAGAAATCGGAAGAAACATTTTTTCACAATAGTCATGACGGCAAAAACGGAAGCAACTTATCTATGAACGATTCCATACCCATCATCAGCCTTAAAGACGCCTCCATATACATACACAATATCCTGATATTAAGCAATGTAAATCTTTCTTTGCAACCGGGAGAATTCCGGTATCTGATTGGTAGAACCGGCACGGGAAAGAGCAGCCTGATCAAAACGCTGTATGGGGAACTGCCATTGCAACAAGGAGATGGGGAAGTTGCAGGTTTTAACCTGAAGAAGCTCAGAACCCGTCAGATTCCCTATCTGCGGAGGAAACTGGGGATCGTGTTCCAGGATTTTCACCTGCTGATGGACCGCAACATCCAGGAAAACCTGCTGTTTGTGCTGCGCGCCACCGGCTGGGACGACCGCAAGGAGATGCAGGACCGTATTGAAAAAGTGCTCGACAGCGTAGGGCTCAAGACCAAGGGATTCAAGCGGCCCCACCAGCTATCAGGGGGCGAACAGCAGCGTGTAGTGATTGCCAGAGCCTTGCTCAACGAACCTGAGATCATCCTGGCCGACGAACCTACCGGCAATCTCGACCCCCATACCTCCGACGAGATCATGCAGCTCCTCACCGACATCAACCGCCAGGGGAAAGCCGTACTTATGGCTACCCACAACTATTCGCTCATCCGAAAATTCCCGGCGGGGATCCTGAAGGTGGATAAGGATGGGTTGAGTGAAGCTGGGGATGATGTGCTGATGTGCTGATGTGCTGATGTGCTGATGCCGGAACGGAGTCGCAGATGATCTCGTCGAAAACGAGATTATGGAGGCCATGCCCAAAAGACACGTAAGATATTTAAGACGATCTCTTTACCCTGCTGTTTTGTTTTATCGTTTGATCAATTTCTTGCTGATATAATTTTCGCTGTTGCAAATCAGGTTTACAAAATACATTCCGGCAGGAAGTGTGCTGATATCAAGCCGGATTGTTTCATGCTGTTTGAGGGCAGCATGTTGTAATAAAACCTTCCCATGCAAATCGGATATCATGATCTGACCATCAGACTTGAAATCAAATGGTAATCTGAGTACCAGGTAATCCGATGCTGGGTTAGGATAAAAAGACAGTTGATCTGAAGTGGTATATTTCTCAACTCCCACACCACCGCTATAATGGTAGGACATCAGGGTTAAAAGAAGTGACCCTGAAGAGGCAGTATCTACATAACGGATAAGAGTTGGACGGTTTAATTTAAACAGCTTATCGAGCACATTGGGAACATTGGATTTGGGCATTGCTGTCGTTGAAGCCAGCACTCCATCGTAATTCACGGTGTAGTTTATATATGGATCCCAGCCTTGATTACCCCGTCCGAAATAAGTCATCTGATTGATATTTCCGGCAAGATCAAAATAATATCCCCATGCATCATAAAGACTGCCTTCCATCCAGTATTGCTCAAAATACAGGTCTCCGGAAGGATTATAAAAATAATCTGTTTGTCTCGACACATATCCTGTATAATCTTTTTGAACTGCCAGCATCAGTTTGCCTGAACTCGGATTATAGGTGTACTCCGAATAGGAAGTCAGAGTGAAATTGCTAAAATTATCTGCCAGATAGAATGAATCTGCAATCAATTTCTGTTGAGCATTATAAGTCCAAACCCTCCTTTCGTAAGGTATGTATTGGGTTTGTCCCTGAAGCTTTTTCCGATAAAGTTCCGTTTGTCGTTTTCCTGCAACTGAGTAAGAGTACTTATAAGCATAACCTGTTGAATCGGGAGAGGATGAAAGAAAATAGATGATTGATAAGGAGTCTAAATCAGTACCTAAATAAAAATATCGCCTCACCGATTTGACTGCACTTGAGAGAAAGTAAAATGTAACAGAGGAATCAAGTTGGCCACTCAAATTATAGTAATGTGATGTTTCAAGATATTTTGGCGTCACGGAACTTGTGCCTATGTGCTCTATCTCCTTTTTAATTCTTCCAAACAAATCGTACTCATACGCAAAAAAAGCATCATTTCCTCCGGCACATACCCTTTTATGTACGATACTGTCGAGTTTTTCAGAGTAAAGAATTGTGGATAGCTGGGCATTCGACACAAAAGGTGCAAGCAGAAAAATTGCAAAGAAAATGGTTCTCATGGCACATTTAATTTATTGAAGTTCAATTTAAGACAAAATTACAGGAGATAATGTTGCCTTTTAAAATTTTTCATCTTTATTGTTGTTTTCTATGTTTCAACAAATCTGCTCAGTCTGCAAGGACTTGTAATAAACCATCTATAGCAACTTTAAAAAAGCTGAGCTTTTATAAAACAGATCTATAATCTTTCTGATTATCCCTAAAACTTCAATATCAACAATAGCTAGATTATATCTTTGATTTTCATTGCATTGTATGCATTGGAAAACCTGTCGCCCAGCACGAGTTCCCTCTTTTTGGCTTCTTGAGCCGTAAAGGCCATTTCCTGAACCATTTGTAACAAATCCCGGAGTTCTTCAGGCGTATTCCCGATTTGGCAGAGAGATTCCAGTCCTGTGCCTTGCACCATCATGGGGTTTACGATGGCAAATCTGCCCTGAAAAAGTGCTGCCAGCAGCTTTAGTTTCAGTCCGGTAGGCTGTGCGGTGAGCAACATGTGGGCATGGGCATCGCGGATAAGCTGCTGCATGGTGGCCGGGTCAGGATCGGCGATCAGCCTGACGTTGGGCACCTGAGCAATGGCTTTCACCAGAAACGGTGGAGGATTCATCCCGGCAATCCACAAGGGCATTCCCTGCCGGTTTTCAAACAATGGCAGCATCTGAAGTACAGCGCTGAAATTTTCGGCTACATCAAGTTTGCCGTGGTACAGAAAAAAATCACCCCTGCCCGGCTGCGACAATACCGCATCGTACTGATGGAAGGCGTAAACACCCAAAACCTTGTCAGCTCCATATTTCAGACTGAAATACTTTTGATCGTTGGGCGAGATGGCCAGTATTTTATCTGCCCTTCTCAAAACCACTTCATATCGTTGCAGGCGCCTTGCTTCGAGCAGGAAGAAGCTCTTTTTCAACAGATTCCTCTCTCCCCTGGCCAGATGACGGTAATAATCATGCTCAACATTGGTAGTACGCACAAGGATTTTCCGGTCTGTAAAACGTTTGTCGGTGAGTATAAACGAAGTGTGCAGCCCTTCGCAGAGAATGGGGTGTTGGTCTTGCAAAAGGCGTTGTACCAAAGCTTCGGAGGTGCGGCTTCTGACGATATAAGGAGACCCTGAAATCTGTGACTTTAATCCGGTATTTCGCTGATAATAATGCACTTCCGAACAAATCTCTGCTAGCTCCTGTGCTTCGGGCCTGCCGTACTGGAAACAGTGCAGAATAATATGAACACCGGCCCGGTGGAGTGCTTTCAGCTTGCAATATACATCGATTACACCGCCGTAATCCGCCGGCCATGGCACATCGAAGGAGATAACGTGGAGTATCTTATGCGTCATTTGCTGCATGGAATAACCTCATTGATAAAACCTTCCAGGGTTGCCTTTTCATTCTCCCAGCAAAGCTCTCCGGCAGCTGTTGCCAGGTTGGCTTTCCAGGTTTGTCGCAGATGTTCATCAAACAGAAACGTCTTCATGGCCTTTGCAAGTATCTCAGGCTGGAGGCTGTCAACCACAAGTCCCACTCCGTAATGGTCAATAATCCTGCTGATCTCGGGCAGGTTGGTGCCCAGCACCGGTATGCCTGCCTGTATATAATCGAACAGCTTATTGGGAAGTGAAAATCTGTAATTGATGTTGGTGTCCTTGTCGAGTGTCAATCCGCCGTCGGCAACCCGTGTGTAAATTTTCAGCCGCTCCATTGGAACCCTGGGAACAAACATCACTTTGTGCGCCAGATTCAACTGAAGCACCCTCTCCTTCAGCTGCGGAATCACATCCCCGTCGCCCACAAACAGCAGCATCACCCCTTCTATAAACTTCATGGCTTCTACAGCTTCTTCAGCTCCACGCTGTATGTTAATGCCCGAACCCTGAAAGATGAGAATCTTCCAGTCCTCCGGTAATCCCAGATTGGTTCTGGAAAGTGAAAACTCCTCTATGGAAACCCTTACAGGCATATTCCGAACCACAATCGGCTGAATGCCATACTCTTCCTGATAAATGCCTGCAATAGAATCATTCACGGTAATCATCCTTCTGAGCCGTGGCAGAATCCAGCGTTCTATCATTTTCCATGATCGCCAGGCAAAGGATCCCTTTGCCAGCTCCGGCACGCCCGTAAAATATTCATGGGCATCGTATATCAAAGGTTTTCTTTTCATTCTGCTGATCAGGAAATTGGGCAGCAGGGTATCGAGGTCGTTGCTGTAATAGAGATCGGCGCGGCGGAAAAGAAGCAGCAGGAAAAGCCGTAGGTTGTAGCAGGCATAAAAGAGAGGCCCTTTCTCAAAAAGCAGCCGCATCCGCTTCACGGCATAAGGCCGGGAATCCATCGGGGGGCTTTTACGTTTTTTCCTTCCCACAAGCAGCACCTCAAAGCCAAGCGACTGCAGAACACCACAGGTGCGGTGAACCCTTCGGTCAGTAACCAGATCATTAATAACCGAGACTATGACTTTGCGCTCTTTCATCCTGCAAAGCTAGGGAATTCTAAGGTTGATTGGAAGTCAGAGGATAGAAATCAGAAATAGGGAGTGATTATCTGAGGGTGTTCTAAATGAGCACCCACTTTCTCTTTTTTCGCAGTCGCTCAATGGCCATCCTGCTGTGGAGAAAAAAAAGAAGGCGACTCTTTTGAGACGCCCTCTTCTGTGATCTGAGTATGATACAGACCTATTTGCTTGAGAGTACCGTCACCGATCCGTGGTTGATGGTTTCTTTCCCGTCATTCACGTGGAGCACATAGTAATACACTCCATCGGGATGTTTTTCTGCCGTCCATGCTTCAGCATTGGAGTAATTCTCCGATTCAAACACCCTGTTACCCCAGCGGTTGTAAATTACAATTTTACTTCCCGGATAGTTGTCGATTCCGTCGATGATGAATTTGTCGTTGTAGCCGTCGCCATTGGGAGTAAACACATTGGGGATGGTGATGGGGCAGTACTTGATCACAATGGTGACCTGGCCGGTGCAGCCACCTCCCACATCCACTGAGTAGAGGTAGGTTCCCACCGGTTTGTCTTTCACTGTGATGTAACTGGTGGTTTGTCCGTCGGGAGCCCAGATGTAGTTGTAGAAGTGTCCTACGGGGGCAATAGGGGCTTCCAGCACCACGTATTCGTGGGTGCAGATTTCACGGTCGGCACCCAGGTCGAAGTCTATGATATTCACCACTTTGCTGTCGCTGGCATCGCAACCGGAGCCCTGTTTGTTGGTTACGGTAACCGAATATACGCCCGATTGTGTAGGGGTAATGAATTCTGAATTGGCACCGGTATTCCAGGTGTAGTAGGCATTGGCGAGTCCCACATGCACATCGAAGGTGCTTTTTACGCAGGTGTCGGCTCCCAGGTCGAATATGGGCATCTGCACCACCTCCACCATAATGCTGTCCTCGCCGGTACATCGGGTGCCATTACCCCCATCCACCAGCACCTTATAGAACCCGGTGGTTGTTACCTGGATAGTTTGGGTCATGGCTCCGGTGGGCGACCACAGATACTGGGCACCGGCACCGGCGTCCAGGGTAAGGGTATTGGGTTCACAGAGCACGGTATCGTTGCCCAGGTTGGGCTTGGGCATGGGAATCACGGTAAGCACAGCCTGGTCGACACCCGGGCATGCGATAGTGGTGCTGCCGTCGTTGGTCTCGATGGAGATGATGTGCATACCGGGCGCCAGATTGGTGGTGTTGACGATATAGAAAGTATCCGTCAGGGGCACCCCGGTGGGAATGCCATCAAGTTTCCAGATGTAGTTTACGGTGGTGGTATCGGAAATGGCAGTGAATTTCACCGATTCTCCCTTACAGAGTGTCGTGTCAGAGCCGATGTTCACACTCATCCCTCTCACGGTGATACAGTACGAGTAGGTTTGCTGCCCATTGAAAGGGCAGGCTCCATCCCTGATCATCACGGTAAAACATTTGGGGATGGTGCTCACATGGGTGATATTGGGGGTCCAGGTGAAGGTGGCTTTGGCCGAATCGGTATTCTGATAGAAGGTCTGGAACTGCCCCGAGGGAATACCGTTGTTCCAGGTAAGGGTAAACTTTTCCGGGGTGCCTGTGGTCGATGGGTTGTACACATCATCGTCGTGCCCCCAGATGGTGAAGGATATGGTTTTTCCAAGGCAGAGCTCCACGGCATAGGTGGAGTCGTTGACCGAGTATCCGTTGGCATTGGTAGTGTCCATGCCGCTTAGCACCGGCAGCTGGTTGTTACACGTTACCACGTTCACCTGAAGATCCCTGAAGATGGTGCCTATGAGTGTTGGCACACCATTAATCTGCCTCCACTGCTCCACCTTCACCGCCATAGGCGAAATGATATTCATGGTAGGGGTCATGCAGATGTCGCCGGTATGAGGGTCACAGGTGATGGGAGGATTGGAAGGAAGTGGCTGTTGGGCTGTATAGGGGGGGATCCATGAAACATAAGTGCCTGCTCCGTTTTTTGGGGTGTCCATGGAATACACCAGGGAGTCGCCATCCGGGTCAAGGGCACCATGGTTGTAGCACATGGTTTGTCCCTGGCACATCATGGTTACAGGCTTGTTGGTAAATGATGGTGTGCTGTTGCAGGGGGTCTGAAGGTTATTCAGGGTAGCCTCAATATAGCCTCCCTGGCTCGAAGAGCTCACAATCGTATTCGATGGGTTTCGGCAACAGAACGTACTAACTCCGGGCCAGTACACCTTCCACATGCCACAGGGTGGCAGGGTAACCTGTGCTTCAAAAACATGTTCCCTGACTCCATATAACGAGCCACCGGTGCACTTGGTGGGCATCGCATTGCAGTTTTGGGTAATCTCCTGTCCGCTACCTGCTTTAAGAGGCACACTGCTTAAGGTAAAATTGTAGGCCGGATTGGTTGAGCATTGGAAAGCAATTGCTACTGTGGAGGGTGCAGACACACCACTGCAGTCGCGGTAAAACACAAACTTCACAATGTAATCGTTGCCTCCGATACAGGTAAGTGTAAGGTCCATTGCCGCCAGGTGGGATGCGCGTGCAGCAGGCGCCATGCTTCCAAGTCCTATTAACAATAGAATGAATACAATAAGTCTGTTTTTCATCTCAGATAGGTTTTTAGGTTGTTGTAAAAATAGATAAATTTTTATTTCAGGGAATTTTTTTTCATTTCTTGGACTGCAGTGACGAGGAATGGTTTAATAATCCCCTAAAAAACTTTCATAGGGTAAATTAAATGAATCTCCGGACGGGCTTTTCCCGACAGGGTAAGATTTTCCTGAACAATGGATAAAAAAAAAGCACTGTCTGCTTGGGCAAGACAGTGCTTTTGCGACCTGAATTATGATACAGGTTTATTTACTGGAAAGCACCGTAACCGATCCGTGGTTGATGGTTTCTTTCCCGTCATTCACGTGGAGCACATAGTAAT
>CAZJZF010000098.1:0-7620 GCA_964550385.1 uncultured Lentimicrobiaceae bacterium
ACTGGTCAGGTGAATCAGGTGGAAATTGATACCATAAGCGGCAGTTATGTGGCCACGACCATTTTCGATTATGATTACATCCTCACAGTAAAAAAACCCGAGCATATCTATCAGAGTCGCTATATAGCCGTCGACAGTTCCCAGTTTCAGGCACCGGTTGCCATCGATTTTGAAATGGAGAAAGTTGAGTCGGGCAAATCATATGAACTGCACGACATCTATTATGCCACCAATGCTTCTGATCTCAGCAGAAACTCTTTGTTTATTCTTGATGAGTTTGTGATATTCCTGAATGACAATCCACGCATCAGGGTTGACATACAGGGGCATACGGATGATATTGGAGAGGATGCCTTCAATCTGGATCTTTCGCGCAGAAGGGCAAAATCAGTGTATGATTACCTGTTGAGCAAAGGCATTACGGCAAAGAGGCTTTCATTCCAGGGTTTAGGCGAATCGCAGCCTGTAGCAGACAATACCACAGAGGAGGGGCGTGCCAAAAACCGACGCACCGAATTTGTAATTACCGGAAACTAATTCCCGATTCCCTACTTAACTGTTCTGAACAGCTTGTTCCACCGGATTTTTCCGTTAAACCAGCCTTTGTTCTTGTCGAGCGAAGCCCAGACAAATACTGCCTTACCCACCACATGATCCTCGGGCACAAAGCCCCAATACCGGCTGTCGAGCGAATTGTGGCGGTTATCTCCCATCAGCCAGTAATAGTTCATCTTAAAGGTATAATGGGTAGCAGGCGCGCCATTGATGACTACCTTTCCATTCCTGATATCCAGGGTATTGTGCTCATACACCTCGATGGCACGACGATACAGTGAGATATTAGCCGGTGTAAGTTCTATCCTGTCGCCTGCTTTGGGAATATAAATGGGCCCGAAATTGTCGAGTCCCCAGTTGAAATGCATGGTATCCTGCGGAAAAATGGATCGGTTGGGAAGTTGTGGGAACAACTCGATGCTACTGATGCCCGGAATTCTGGAGTTCTTAATCTTTTCGGCAACGGCAGGAGTGGTATGAACGATATATCCATGCATAAACTGGCTGATATCGGTGATGGTGTACTTCTCCCACAACTGATCCAGATAGGCCGAACCATCCACGGTTATCATATAGCTGAACTGTACACCCTCCGGTGTGGAGGTTTTCTTTCCATTGATGTAAACATCGCGGTTTTTAATTTCCAGCGTATCACCGGCAATGGCAACACATCTTTTTATATAGTTCTCGCGTTTGTCCACCGGTCTGGCAACAATGCGGTCGCCATATTGCTGGTAGAGCATCTGCCGCCCCATTCCCGGTACATAATCAGATCCACGGCGGGATTGCGCCATAATTTCGGCTTCCATCAGAGCAATATAATAGTTGGTGGCGTCTTCGCCCAGAATCACCGTGTCGCCGGAAGGGTAGTTGAATACCACCGCATCCCCATTCTTAACTTTTCCGAACCCCCTGAACCGATGGTAAGGCAATTTAATGGCTTCGCTGTAGGATTTCCCACCTACCAGAGGCATGGTATGATGGGTAAACGGAACCGTAAGCGGAGTGTTGGGAGCCTTAGGTCCGTAGGCGTATTTGCTCACAAACAGGAAATCTCCTACCAGAAGGGAACCCTCCATTGAAGAGGTGGGAATTGTATAGGCCTCAATGAGGAAGGTGCGGATGATCAAAGCTGCCACCACGGCAAAGATGATGGCATCGGCCCATTCGCGGGTTTTGCTTTTTTTGTATGGAGGTAGTTTGGAGGGATGTGTATAAGCCTCTTTGGCAGATATTCCCAGGTATGGGATGTACGCAAAAGCGAGCAACACGGCTGCCCCCTGCTCCCACATTTTGTACTTCCGGAAGGTTTTCGCAGTCTCCACCAGCATCAGCATCACCATAAAAATATTGATAAACGGGATGGCCAGAAAGATGAACCACCACAATGGTTTCTGGATGATGCGAAGCCATACATAAATATTGTAAACCGGGATGATGGCGGCCCAGGAGGGCTTCCCTGCTTTTTTGAAGATAAACCAAAGGCCTGCCAGTATTCCGGCGGCGTAAATGATCAGCACGATCGTTGCTTTCAGCATAGGGTTTTGAGTTATTGATGCAAAGAAACCGATTTATTTCGGGGAGCGGGTATCCTGCTCCGTTAAAAGTTGTTAATCAGGCATTCTGACCATTCAGCAAATCAGACATGGAAAACAAACCTGTGCGGCCTATGATCCACCGGGCTGCCAGCAGAGCCCCTTCTGCCAGTCCGTTCCGGTTAAAGGCTTCGTGCCGGATGATAATCTGATCATTTTCACTTCGGTAAACAATATCATGGGTGCCGGTAACCTCCCCTTCACGGAGCGAGGTAACAGGAATAAATCCGGCAGAAGGCTCTGCATCTGAAGAGATCCAACCCTGATAGGCATTCAGATGCTGCACAAGTGTATCTGCCAGGGTTTTCGCAGTTCCACTGGGCGCATCCAGTTTGTGAATATGGTGGGTTTCGGAAACAGAGACCTGATATTCAGGATGTTCATTCATTACTTTTGCAAGGGAGGCGTTTAGGCTGAAAAAGAGATTCATCCCAATGCTGAAGTTCGATGATACGAGCAGTGCTGTCCGGTTTTTCAATACTGTATTGAAAACTTCTGATCTTTTATCCTCCCAGCCAGTGGTACCGCAAACTGCAGCCAGCCCCATTTCCGACAAACTGATGAGGTTCTGGGGTGCTATGGCAGGCAACGTAAATTCCACGGCCACATCGCATTGTCTCAGCAAAGAATCCTTTTCAACCCAGTCCCGGGCATTATCAATGACTGCATGCACGATGAAGCCAAATTTTGGGGCCAGTTCTTCGGTTTTCCTGCCCATTTTACCATAACCGATGATCGCAAGCTTCTTCATCTTCTTATCTTTAAAGGGATAGAGAATGCCAGCCCAACACAGGGTGATGCAATTCCCATCTCTGTTCTGAACCGGACTTCCGGTCGGGCTTGGAAAACCATGTCGCCCGACACCTTAAAATCATAGAGATGTCCGTCGACGGTGGCATCCAGTACCTGGAGGAGGTAAACAGCTGCAGTAAGAATGACCGACAGCTCCATATTCCGACGGTAACTGTCGCGATACACCTTCAGCTGGTTGGCATCATACTGCGGATAGTCGTCGTTGGTATCGGGGTCGTCGTCGCTGCGGTAGATATAGGCTTTTCTGAATCTTGAATAGTCATTGTAATTTGTATGAATAAGGTAACCTCCCACCGCACCAGCTCCATAGATCAGAGGCATCTTCCAGTATTTCTTATTGTAGAACTGGCCGGCACCGGGAAGAAAGGCCGACAGCAGGGTGGCTTTTCGGGGGGAATGAACTGAATCTTTTGCAAAGGAATAGTGTGGAAAAACCCCCGGAGCATCTGCAAAAACCTGATATACAGGAGGCAATCCGGCATGGGCAATGCCAGAAGAGAGGCATACCATACAGCACACTCCGGCAAAAAGCGTCCTTAAAAAACTCATGGTTTAGATTTCCCTTTTCAGGATACTCACCAAACGTTCAAAATCTTCGTCTGAATTGAAAGGAATGATGATGGTTCCTTTTCCTTTATGGTTTCTTTTCAGTTCAACCTTTGCCTGAAGCGATTCCGTCAGCAGCACCCGGGCGCTGGAGAACTGGTCGGGGATGAAATTGATCCTTTTCCGGGGTTTTGTCTTTTCACCCACCGGAAGCTGTGAATCCCGGGCCATCTCTTCCACATCCCTCACCGAAAGTTCGTTTTCGATGACCTGTTGCAGGATGCTGAGCTGGAGTTCTTTTTGTTCCACGTTGATGAGAGCCCGTGCATGTCCCATAGTAATCTGACCATCGCGGAGAGCCACCTGCAGTTCAGCCGGTAGCTTGAGCAGGCGCACGTAGTTGGCAATGGTAGCCCGTTTCTGCCCCACATGTTCGCTCAGCTGTTCCTGGGTAAGGGTGCATTCGTCCATCAGTCTCTGATAACTGATGGCCACTTCAATAGGGTTCAGATTGGATCGCTGGATGTTTTCCACCAGAGCCATTTCGAGCATCTGATGGTCCTTGGCAATGCGGATGAAGGCTGGAATTGTCTGCAAACCAGCTATTTGAGCTGCCCTGAAACGGCGTTCGCCGGAAATCAGCTGATAACGACCGTTCTCAAGTCTGCGCACCGTAACCGGTTGGATGATACCTTGCCGGGTGATGGATTCTGCCAGCTCCTGCAGTGCTTCGGCTTCAAAATCCTGCCGTGGCTGAAATGGGTTGGTGTCGATATGTTTCAACGAGATGCTGGCAACGGCTCCCGCCATGTACCTGCCCGACTCCACATCTTTTTCCAGAAGATCGGATTCCGGGGTCTCCAGCAGTGCACTCAACCCACGCCCTAGCCCTGATTTCTTTGCACTCATACCTGATTTTTCCTTTCATTCATAATTTCAGGCACTTTACCATTCCTGATCAGGATCTCCCTGGCCAGGTTCAGGTAATTCACCGCCCCTTTACTCTCAATATCGTGCATAATAATGGTTTCTCCAAAACTTGGTGCCTCGCTCAGTTTGGTATTCCGGTGGATGATGGTGTCGAATACCATCTGCCGGAAATGGGTGCGTACTTCTTCTACTACCTGTTTTCCCAAACGAAGCCGGCTGTCGTACATCGTTAGCAAAATCCCTTCGATCTCAAGACTTGTATTGAGTCGTGCCTGCACAATGCGGATGGTATTCAGCAGTTTTCCAAGACCTTCCAATGCGAAATACTCGCATTGCACCGGAATTATCACCGAGTCAGCTGCTGTGAGCGCATTTACGGTAATGAGTCCCAGTGAAGGAGAACAGTCGATGATAATGAATTCATAGTCATCACGAAGCCGCTCTGTAAGCCCCCGCATCATCTGTTCCCGGTCGGGCTGGTTGATCATCTCTATCTCGGCACCCACCAGGTCAATATGAGCCGGTATAAGGTCCATATTGGGGGTGTTGGTATGGTGAATGATATCGCGTGGATCAGCATCGCCAATCATGCAATCGTAAATGCTCGCGTTTACCACTTTTGGATTCTCGCCCACCCCTGAGGTGGCGTTGGCCTGTGGATCTGCATCAATCAATAAAGTCTTGAATTCCAGCACTGCCAGTGCTGCACACAGATTTATGGCCGTGGTGGTCTTTCCCACTCCCCCCTTCTGATTGGCAATGGCTATCACCTTTCCCATATCTTCCTCTTTCCTGATTTTTCAAACTGGTATTCTTCTGTTTTTCAGCACGCTTCAGCCTGCTGAACGGAATACCGGTTTTCTGCGTTTTCCCGGCAATTAATAATTTCTCTCGCTTCCGGAGGCTTCGCCCCCTTCCAGATCATCGAAAAAAGTGTCAGAATCATCCGGATATCCCTTTGAAACTCTCTCCTCCACATGCTGTTCAGTCCTGATGTAGGAGATGGCATCACTGAGGCCTTCCATAAATTTCTCAAAATCTTCCTTGTAAAGAAAGAGTTTGTGTTTCTCATAGGAGAACTTGCCGTCGTCATTCTGAAACCTTCTTTTGCTTTCGGTGATGGTCAGATAATAGTCATCACCCCTGGTCGACTTCACATCAAAGAAGTAGGTGCGTTTGCCCGCCCGAACTGCTTTTGAGTAAATCTCATTCCTTTCATAACTCTCTTCCATTATTCCCACGATTGGTTGTTGGCCTAAAACATCGACAGGCAAATGTATAAAATATTCTTGTCTGTGATCATAATGTTGCAACAACTTTATATTTCCTCGCCTCGTCTGCCAAAAAACACTAATTTTGCGCCGAATTGTTCTTACATCAACAGCTTTCTATGCTCACCAGGAGAGATATCAGGATCAAGGTAATGCAGGCATTGTATGCCTTCTACCTTTCAGAAAACAACAGGCCCGACCAGGGTGAGAAAAAACTTGGCGAATCCCTTGACCGGATTTATCAGCTATATATACGGCAGCTATCTTTTCTCAACGAGGTGGTGGAATTTGCGCACAGGCGAACAGAGGAAAACCGTCAGAAACTCCTGCCAACCCCAGAGGACCTCAACCCCAATACCCGGTTTGCTGAAAACAGACTTATGCTTGCATTGCGCGAAAACCGCGATTTTGTGAGCCTGTGCAATAAGCACAAGATCAACTGGTCGCTCCAGGAAGACATGATCCGAAAGTTTTACAATGAACTGCGGAGCACTGAAGAATTCAGAGATTATATGGGGAAATCCCAGTGCACCTTTGAAGATGAGCGCGAGATCCTGCTTTTCATGGTTCGGGAAATGCTGGTGTCGTTTGAATTGTTGCAGTACCATTATGAGGAGATGGATATACACTGGGTGGACGACTATGACACTGTTCTGCTGATGCTGGAAAGGACCTTTAAAGGATGGAAGGAATCTCAGGATGCTGCCACCCACCTGCCCCAATTGTACAAACCTGGTATCGAGGGGGAGGACGACGACTTCCGCTTTGCCGTTGAGCTGTTCAGGAAGGTACTGCTCCATTCGGGACGATATGACAAGATTATTGAAGAGAAAATCAGCAACTGGGAGTTCGACCGGGTGGCTAAAGTTGATATTCTTCTGCTGCGAATGGCCGTTTGTGAGTTTCTCGAATTCCCCACCATCCCTGTTAAAGTAACTATTAACGAATACATCGACATATCCAAGGTGTTCAGTTCGCCCAAGAGCAAACTCTTCATCAATGGAATGCTCGACAAGCTGGCACTTCACTTCAGGGAGGAGGGATCTATGAAAAAAGCAGGCAGGGGATTGATCGATAACTAAAGAAGCCAAAATGAAAAATGCTATCTTTGGCTCCCGAAATAACTAAACAACATCAAACGAGTATTTGCCTTTACCATGAACACCAAACGCTCTGCTTTCCCAATTCTCTGGATCTCCGTGATACTGGTTGTTATCCTGTCGGTTTCCTGCAACCGGAACGGTAATGACAGCGATTCCTTACCCACCGATCTGATTACCAATCCCGGAACAAACGACGGCAACAGCCAGAAGATGCCAGTGATTTCATTTGCAAAAACCGAACACGACTTCGGTACCATCAAAGAAGGACAAAAAGTATACTGGAATTTCCGCTTCAAAAATACCGGCAATGCCGACCTGATTATCAACCGGGTTAAAGCCGACTGTGGCTGCACTGTCCCCGAATATCCCAAAACCCCCATTGCCCCCGGAGAAGAAGGAAAGATTAAAGTGACCTTTGATTCAAAGAGCAGGATGGGTGTGCAGGTTAAAAACGTTACTGTGCTGTCGAACAGCGAGAGATCTACCATAGTTCTTACCATCAATGCCATTGTGGAAAAAAGCAATTAATTTTTCAATAATCTAATATTCAACAAGATGAACCTACTATTTTTACTTCTGCAGATGGGATGTACCCCCACCAACCCCCCTGCCGGCGGAAAATCCGGTGGCGGTTACGAAACCATTCTGATGTTTGCCCTGCTGATCGTGGTGTTTTATTTCTTCTTCATCCGCCCTCAGACCAAGAAGAACAAAGAGATGCGCAAATACCGCGAATCTTTGCAAAAAGGCGACAAAGTGGTTACCATTGGCGGTGTGCATGGTAAAATAATTTCTGTAGAAGAATTT
>CAZJZF010000099.1:0-7575 GCA_964550385.1 uncultured Lentimicrobiaceae bacterium
AAACTATACTACGATGCCAGCGGTGTCTACAGGGCCAACTACGTTATGAGAGACGGGATGTCTGTACGTTGCGTCAGGGATAGTATGGTTTCTATAGCAGCCATTCCCACGGTCTCCACGGCCTCGGTCAGTGCAGTAACAGCAACATTTGCGGTATCCGGAGGGCATGTATCTGCTGATGGGGGTGCCGGGGTGACGGCACGTGGTGTGTGCTGGAGTACCAGTCAGAATCCCACCATTGCCAACAGCACCACCAGCGACGGAACCGGAACAGGAACATTCACATCGATCCTCTCCGGCCTCAACCCGACAACCCTCTATTATTTACGGGCGTATGCCACCAATAGTGCCGGCACCGGCTATGGGGCACAGCAGATGTTTGCAACGCAGGCACACCCACCAACAGTACCAACAGTTACCACGTCATCGATTACCAATGTTACCCAGATTAAAGCTGCCGGTGGTGGCCATGTTACAATATCCCAGGGTAGCTCTGCTGTTACGGCACGTGGTGTTTGCTGGAGCACCGGTCAGAATCCCACCATTGCCAGCAACACCACCAGCAACGGCACCGGAACAGGAACATTCATATCGAACATTACCGGTCTCAACCCATCAACCACCTATTATGTGCGGGCGTATGCGACTAACAGTGCCGGAACGGCCTATGGGAATCAGGTGGTTTTTACCACTATAGACCCCTGCACCGGAATTGCTTTCGACATCAACGGAAACGCTTTCAATATCCTTCAGATAGGCACCCAATGCTGGATGCAGGAGAACCTGAAGACAAGAAACTACAGGAATGGCACAGTCATCCCGAACATCACCGATTCCACAGCCTGGAAAGGCCTTTCAACAGGTGCCCGGTGCTGGTACAATAATGACTCTGTGACTTACGCCAATACCTATGGTGCTTTGTACAACTGGTATGCAGTGGGGGATACCAACGGGTTATGCCCCACTGGCTGGCATGTGCCAACCGATCCGGAATGGCAGACACTGGAGATGTTCTTAGGCATGTCGCAGTCACAGGCAGGTTCAAGTGGTTATCGTGGTACAGATGAAGGCGGAAAAATGAAAGAGGCAGGCCTGACTCATTGGAACAGTCCCAACACGGGGGCAACCAATTCCAGCAGTTTTACTGCTATTCCGGGAGGCTCCCGCAAGCTCTCCGACGGAAATTTCGGCAACATTGGCAGCTGCTGTGATTTGTGGTCGTCAACGGCGTCCCCCTCTAACACCGCCTGTTACCGGCAACTGTCCTACGATCACAGCACTGTCTTCAGGACCTATTGCGACAAAATCTACGGGACGTCTGTACGTTGCGTCAGGGATAGTATGATTTCTGTAGCGACCATTCCCACGATTATTACAGACTCGGTCAGTGCAGTAACGGCAACATCTGCGGTAACCGGAGGGAACGTGACTGCTGATGGAGGTGCCGGGGTGACGGCACGTGGTGTATGCTGGAGTACCAGTCAGAATCCCTCCACTGCCAACAACACCACCAGCGACGGAACCGGAACAGGAACATTCACATCGAACCTCACTGTTCTCAATCCATCAACCACCTATTATGTGAAGGCCTATGCCACCAATAGTGCCGGTACAAGCTATGGGGCACAGCAGATGTTTGCGACGCAGGCACCCTCACCAACAATACCAACGTTAACCACTTCATCGATTACCAATGTTACCCAGATAACAGCTACCGGTGGTGGCAATATTATATCCCAGGGGAACTCCGCTGTTACGGCACGTGGTGTTTGCTGGAGCACCAGTCAGAATCCCACCCTTGCCAACAACACCACCAGCAACGGAACCGGCACAGGCACATTCATATCCAACATCACCGGTCTCAACCCATCAATCACCTATTATGTGCGGGCCTATGCGACCAACAGTGCCGGAACGGCCTATGGGAACCAGGTGGTTTTTACCACAATAAACCCCTGCACCGGAATTGTTACCGACACCAACGGAAACCAGTACAGCATCGTTCAGATCGGCAGCCAGTGCTGGATGAAGGAGAACCTGAAGGCACGGAACTACAGGAACGGCACGGTCATTCCGAACATCACCGACTCCATAGCCTGGACAGGCCTTTCAACAGGTGCCAGGTGCTGGTACAACAATGACTCTGCGACTTACGCTGCCACCTATGGCGCTTTGTACAACTGGTATGCTGTTAACAATGCCAACGGATTGTGCCCCACAGGCTGGCATGTGCCAACCGATGCTGAATGGACCATACTGACGGACTACCTGGGAGGGCAAAGCGTTGCAGGAGGAGCCTTAAAAGAAGTGGGTACAACTCACTGGTCCAGTCCCAACGTAGGTGCCACTAATTCAAGCGGTTTTACTGCTCTTCCGGGAGGCTGGCGCAATTACAACTTTGGCCATTTCAACGACATTGGAGAAGGCAATGGCTGGTGGACGTCTTCTTCGGTCTACTATGCTCCTACCTCGGCCTATGGCTGGGATCTGAGCTACACTTACAGCGGTATCAACAGGGGCACCAGCAATAAGGGAACCGGGTTTTCAATGCGTTGCGTCAAGGATTGATACCCATTTGACTATTTTACCCTTTGATACCACCGACTCTCAATGAGCGAAGCTGAAAAGAGGCGGTCGAAATGCCCGAAAACCTATACGCTCAGATCACATCCGTCCAAAATAAATTTTGAATAAAAACGGGAGTTGGGAATTGCCCAATTGGGTAATTTCACAGGTGCTTACCAAAACCAACTTCCATGCTATTATTAAAGCTATTCTCGATGGTCAGTAATCCCTTATACAACGCACCGAGTACCCTGTTTTTTTATTGGCTATGGAATTGCTCAGAGCACCGGTGGAGTAAGACAATCCGGGTCCCCAGGAACCCAGTGTATTATAGGATGTATTTGTCCAGAAATAGGCCCATTCCAGGATCGACCAAAAGGACGGGGGGCTACCGCTGGTCCGGTAGCCACTTCCTACGGCCGTGAATCCGCTCGAGTTGGTTGCAGCGAAATTGGGATTTTGCCAATACATCCACCCTGGCGCTTTCAGTTCGGCCCCGGCTACACTGAATCCCCCGAGGGTATTCGCCAGAAGGGTCCATTCGGAATGGGTCGGGACATGCCATCCGGTGGGGCATAAACCATTGGTGTCGATGGTGCAGAACCAGTTGTACAATGCACCGTAGGGAATTGCGTGGTTCGCAGAATCGTTCTGGTACCAGCAGTAGGCAGGCGTAGTCTTGTATGCCCATGCATTGGTGGTTTCGAGGGGAATCGCAGTGCCATTCCTGTAACGCTGTGCCCTTAGATTGTCTTTCATCCAGCATTGATTGCCAATCTGAACCGTATTATATACATTGCCGTTGTAATCGATGAGGGTGGGCATCCCTGGGCAAGGGACGGCATTGACAGTGCCATACGTGGTAAAAATCACCTGGTTCCCGTATACTGTTCCCATGCTGTTGGTGGCATACGCCCGGATATAATAGGTTGTGGTGGAATCCAGCCCGGCGAGAGTGCTGGTGAATGAGCCCGTTCCCGACCCATTTAAGGTATGGTACCCGGTAATGTCCGGATCAGGGGATGTCCCCCGGCAAATTCCCCGTTGGGTGATCGGTAAGCTGCCCTGGGCTGTGATGGTGCCCCCGCAGGTGGCGTCATACGGGGTAACTCCGGATACCTGGGAGGTAACCAACGTTGGCGGCTCGGGGAGGGTGGTAAAGGATACCTGTTGGCCATAGGTTGTCCCCATGCCGTTTGTGGCATAAGACCTTACAAAGTAAGTTGTGTAGGCGCTCAAACCGGTCAGGGAACTTACAAACTCCCCGTTCCCCTGTCCGTCAAGGGTCTTTCCATGAAAACTGGATACCGTAGGATTGGGACTGGTTTTCCAAACGATACCCCGCGCCCCGACAAAGGTTCCCCCGTTTTTCTCCACGAAGCCGCCACATGATGCATTGGTCTTGCTGATGTTTGTCACCGCTTTTGTATATAGGGATGCCAACCCTGCCGGAGGACATTGTGCGTAATCTTTGGTTGATTCGAGGATCGCCACAGCCACGCCGGCGATGTCAAAGTCAGAGGAAATGGTCAGAAGCCCGGCTAATCCTGCACCTGCCGGGCTTACCATTTCCTCGGCCATCTCCAGCGCCGCCAGCTTCTTATTGCTGCTGAACTTCCTGTAGGTAAGGGGAACCCCCGTGTAACGGACCCCGATCTTGTCATCATTCACTCCAACATTCCCCAATCCAATCGCAATCTGTGCATTGAGGGAAACCGAGGATTGAAATGTAACTTCATTTACACCCTCGAGGTCCTCCTGTATCATGGGTGGGCAAGGAATGCAATTCACCCATCCCTCCATCTCCGAAATTGCTTCCGTGGAAAAATTCAACACCAGGGATTCATCAACCCCGAAAGGTTGCAGGACATAATTCCCCAGCGTAGCCGACTCTTTAGACGCCAAACCGGCACCGCTGAACTTGTTTTCTCCTGAAGCGGGTCCATGAGGGCGGATATTCCAGAGAATCCCCCCCAACCCGGTGAACCCGGTGCTGGCACTCGCGGCGGAAACAAACCCCGACCCGAATGGAATACCCTTGCTGCAATAGGAATAGTGATAGATCTGGCGGTCGAGGTTCGTAAAATCATAGATGATTTTAACCCCGCCCCCGCCGGCCGATTGCAATGATGCGGCGATGGAGGAGGGTATTTGCCCAGTGGAACTGCTGACCACCTGGATGCCCTTTGCATACCCCAGCCCGATGCAATACTCGTCGATCCCCTTTGCCATGGCATGATACCGGGCTAACGCATTTTCAGCAATGCTGTCAAACACCCCTGGTGCGTATCGTTCCATAATCCTTGCCCGGAGGTTTTCGACCGCGACTCCAATCGAGTCGAGGCAGGATTCATAATCAGGAGCGCATCTCAATGTCTCAAAATAGGACCTGTATATGACAATAATTTCTTTGGGAAGGAATTCACCCATCCTTCCGAGAATAAAATCTTCCCTCCCAGGGAGGTTATTGATGGGCATTTCCAAAAGGGTAACCTCCGAATATACGGGTGTGCAGCCAGGTACGGTTAATATGGCACGGTAAAACATTCTCCCATCCGGAACAATTCGGCATATCAAATCGTTGTTCCCGTCGATGTTGTGCCACACATATGCATCATGCGATTTCTGCCATTGGATGGATCCATACCGGTAATTCCCGACGTGCAGGATTACGGTATCGGTGCCGCAAATCTGGTGCTCCTGGGCACCCAGTTGCCATGTTGCCAGCAACATAGAAATAGATAGTCCCAGGGTGTGAAGTATCTGTTTCATTAAGGATGGTGAGATAATGTTATTACCGGAGGACAAGGGGCCTGGTAGCGCTATGGCCGTCGTTCCTTATCGAGAGATAGTAGAATCCCGCGGACAACGGCAAACCGCTCAAGAGTCTGGTGTACTGGTCTGCATCACAGCAGAATTCCCCGGTGTACAATATCTGGCCCTGGAGGTTCAGGATTTCCAGGTGCAGTTTGCCGAGCACCTGGTTTGAGGCTATTTGCACCACAAAATCGCCTTGTGCAGGGTTGGGGTGGATGGTAAGGTGCAATTCACCGCGCTCCTTCCGAACGATCTCATTCCCGGTGCCTGTGCAGGGAGATGGCAGGGCAAGGATCACATCGATTTGCCCCATAGCTGCAGTTGAAATGAACCATGCGACGGATAACACCAGGAAATGCCTCATGTTTTTGTTATTTTATGCAAAATCAAATCCGCCAAAAATAATCTTCAAAAAAGCGGGAGTTGGGAATTATCCCGCCGGGTAATTTTTCAGGGGCTATCCATTAACAGCTCCCAAAGCAAAATTAACGCTATTCCGGTAAATCACCTGACTTCGACAATTATTTTTAAATATTTTCTAAATACAACATATTCAAGGATATAGGAAGTCAAATATGATGATTTTGGGTTACCCAGCCCCTTTTTTCTATCATTTTTTATTGGATAACCCTTTGATGAGTTCGTATTTTCGTTAGGTTTGAGGATGTTTATTGGCAAGAAGAAGAATAAAAGTGGCAAAATTAGCATTCGGGTGCTGAAAAAGGTTGGCAGGCGAAATCAACTCATTAAAACGATTGGATGTAGCAGTAACGAAGAGCAGGTAAAGAGATTGATAGCGGAAGGTCATCGTTGGATTGCGCAGCAAGCAGGTTTATTGAGTTTTGATTTTGACGGCAATAAGGAACTTGCGATTGGAGTTCTGGAAATGATCGACCAGATCACAGTTGCCGGGATCGATCTCATACTTGGAAAAATCTTTGATGAGGTAGGATTTAATCAGATTCCTGATGATTTGTTCAGGAAACTAGTGCTTGCAAGACTTTGTTATCCCGTAAGCAAGCTAAAAACAACAACTTATCTGGCCCGTTACCACCGGGAATATTTGGACGTCCAGGAGGTTTACCGATATCTTGACAAGTTGCACAACACACAGAAGGATCTAGTGCAGGATATCAGCTATCGGCACACATTGGAGATACTCGGCGGACACATCAGTTTGGTATTCTATGATGTGACAACGCTTTATTTTGAAACAGACGAACAGGATGATCTTCGGCAGCCCGGATTTTCCAAGGATGGTAAGCCCGAAAATCCGCAAATTGTTTTAGGGCTTCTTGTCGGAGTTGATGGCTATCCTTTGGCTTATGAAATATTTTCAGGAAACAAGTTTGAGGGGCATACCATGTTGCCTGTCCTGGATGCATTTAAGAGCCGTTATAACCTCTCTAAACTCGTGGTGATTGCAGATGCAGGCTTATTGTCCAAAAAGAACACAGCTGAGCTTGCGAAAGCCGGATATGAGTTTATACTTGGCGGAAGGATCAAGAACGAACCATTTGAAATCAAAAATAGAATAATGAGTTTTCGGCTTGGTGATGGAGAAAGCAGAGTAATCATAAAGATGAAGAATATCCGGTTGGTGGTGCACTACTCAGAAAGACGCGCATACAAGGATAGGAAGAACCGTGAAAAAGGAATTCATAGACTTGAAAAGCTGGTGGCATCAGGGAAGTTGACCAAGGAGAGTATTAACAACAGGGGATACAATAAGTTCCTGAGAATCATTGAAAATGCGAACATACAGATAGATTATGACAGAATAAACGATGATGCCCAATGGGACGGGTTAAAGGGGTATGTAACCAATACTAAGCTGCCTCGGCGGGAAATTATCCAAAATTATAAGCACCTATGGAAAATAGAATATGCTTTCAGGGTCTCAAAAACAGATTTGAAGATCAGGCCAATATATCATCGAGTACAACGAAGGATCGAAGCTCACATCTGTATCACATTTGCTGCGTATAAGATTTACAAAGAACTTGAACGCCAATTGAAGGAAAGGGGCTCAATCTACACCCCCGAACAGGTCATTCACTTGGCTCAAACTATATATCAGGTTCAGGTAAAACTCCCGGAATCTAAAGAGCACATCTCCAAGATATTATTATTAACTGGTGAGCACAAACTTTTAGCGAAGATATTTGATCTGTGATTTTGGGTTACCCAGTG
>CAZJZF010000100.1:0-7564 GCA_964550385.1 uncultured Lentimicrobiaceae bacterium
GGAGCGTGAAAAAGAGCAGCTCTGGGGCTACCCATGGCGTTACTATCCCAACCGCAGCAGCAGAAAGAGTCCCATCGCTCAGGGAGAAGCAACCATCGGAGATGACGGACTCTTCAGGATTACTTTCATGGCAGAAGCGGATCCTGCCGAACCGATGACCCCCGAAACGGTGTTCCGGTTTGTGATTACTGCCGATGTTACTGACCTGAACGGAGAGACCCACTCCACCGAAGGGCAGGTAAGGGTCAGCCCAAAAACCCTGGAGATCAGCTGTTCGCCCGGGGGTACCCTTGACCGGGATAAAAAACCTGAATTTCAGGTTTCCACCCTTAACCTCAATGGGGAGTCGGTGCAAACCGCAGGCACATGGCAGTTGTGGCGCAGGCCGGCTCCTTCAGAACCACTGCGAAAAAGACTGTGGGATGCCCCCGATATTTTTGTGATGGATCAGGAGGCATTTAAAAAGATGTTCCCCAACGATCTTTACGGCAGTATGGATCCATTCGATACCCTTGCCGGAGAGAAACTGGGGAGCGGCACCTTTATCAGTGGAAAGGAGAATCCCATATCACCTGAGATGCTTTTGGCGGCCCGTCCCGGGCGATACTATCTGGTGCTGGAAACAACAGATACATTTGGCCATAAGGTATCGCTGAAACACGATTTCACTCTGTTCGACAAAGCGGCCTCCACCATTCCGGTGATGGAGCAGCTATGGGTTAAACCCCTCAGCAGCAAGGCAGAACCGGGTGAAACCGTTACGCTGCTGGTGGGTTCCGCGGTGCAGGTCCGTGTAAGGTACACCGTTGAATTGGACGGCAATGTCCTTGAAGACCGTTGGATCACCCTGAATCGTGAGCAGAAAAAAATCACCTTCGAGGTACTGGAGCAACACCGGGGAGGGGTAGCATTCCACCTGGCCATGGTGTACAACAACCGCCCTTATACCCAAACCTCCTACCTTCAGGTTCCTTACACCAACAAGACTCTCGACATCAGGTTTGCTACGTTCAGGGATAAATTGCAGCCCGGTGAGCAGGAGGAGTACAGGGTTACCATTGTTGGGGATAAAGGGGAAGAGGTGATGGCCGAGCTCCTTGCTGGGATGTACGATGCCTCTCTCGATGCTTTCCTGCTGAATAGCTGGGAATTCTGGTTATACGACCAAAACAGCCGCTATCTGCAATGGAACCACCAGGGGTTTGGACAAACCGGCGGAACCTCCCTTTCGTTTGCACCCCGCACAAATTACAGGTACCGAAACCAGCAGTTCGACCGGCTCAACTGGTATGGATACGGATCGGGGAGAGGAAGTGGAAGAGGCAGGGGTTATCTCAGAGGGGCACGAAATAAAAATGAAGAGTATGTCCTGGAGGATGCTGATGCAGTTGCAGAGGCGCCCGCTGGTATCGTTTCGCATTTCGCGGGTAATAATGAAGTGATTCTGAAGAATTCCAACTTGGATACTTTGATTTCAGGAATTGCCATCACTTCCGGTAATATGGATCTCCAGACGCCTTTACCTTCACCCCGTGCCAATTTCAACGAAACCGCCTTCTTTTATCCCCAGATGTTAACCGATGGGGACGGAAATGTGGTTTTCAGTTACAAGGTACCTGAGTCCCTTACAGCCTGGAAACTGATGTGCCTGGCTCACACCCCCGATCTCAAGATTGGAAGCATTGAAAAAAGCCTGGTTACCCGCAAAGAGTTGATGGTGGTGTCCAACGCGCCCCGTTTTTTCCGCGAACAGGACAAAATGGTATTTACTGCCAAGGTCACCAACCTTTCGGAGCAGGAGCAGGTTTGCAACGTGACCCTGAAACTTACCAGTGGCATCAACGGAACCGATATGGATGCTGCCTGCAGAAACCTTACTCCGGTAAAACCGATAACCGTAGCCCCCGGTCAGAGCGGCAGGGTGCAATGGGAACTCTCGATACCCGAAGGGGCCGGAGCCCTTACCTACCGGGTTACTGCCACTTCTGGGAGCTTTTCAGATGGGGAAGAGATGACCATTCCGGTGCTTTCCAACCGCATGCTGGTAACCGAAACCATGCCTATGCCGGTTAACGGTGCACAAACCAAAGAGTTTACCTTCAGCAAGCTCGCGGCCTCCGGAAACTCCCGGACATTGCGTCATCACAAGCTCACCCTCGAGTACACCTCCAACCCCGCCTGGTACGCTATCCAGGCGCTCCCCTACCTGATGGAGTTTCCGTATGAATGCTCCGAACAACTCTTCAGTCGCTATTTTGCCAACTCCATGGCAGGCCATATCGCCAACTCCAGCCCGCAGATCAAGGCAGTATTCGACAGCTGGAAGTCCCTTTCACCCGATGCACTCCGTTCTAATCTGGAGAAGAACCAGGAACTGAAAGGGCTGCTGCTGGAAGAGACCCCCTGGCTGATGGAGGGTGCCTCAGAAACCGACCGCAAGCAACGGGTTGCCCAGCTTTTCGACCTTTACCGGATGGCCGGGGAGAAAGAGGCGATCCTGATGAAACTTCGGGAACAGCAGACCGAAAATGGGGGTTGGCCCTGGTTCAAAGGGGGCCCCGACAGCTGGTACATCACACAGCATATCGTTATCGGAGTATACCGGCTGCAGAGTGCCGGAGTAATCAGCCTTCAGCAGGAATCTGAAGTTGAGGATATTACCTCGCAGGCGGTTTACTACCTCGATAAACGGATGGAAGAGTACCTTGCAGATTTGAAAAAGACGTACCGTCAGAAACCGGCCGACCTGGACAAGAACCACCTGAACCAGCTCATCATCCAGTACTTATACCTGCGTGCCGGGTTCGAAAGCGAGTACCCAATCCGGAAATCAACACACGAAGCATGGGGTTGGCTGAAGAAGCAGGCGTTGCAGTACTGGACCAGTCAGGATATCATGATGCAGGGGTATCTGGCACTTGCTTTTAAATCGCTGAAAGAGGAGACAGCCGCATCCGATATTGTTAAGTCGCTGAAAGAAAGAAGTTTATTAAATGAGGAGATGGGAATGTACTGGGCGGGTAATGCCGGCTACTATTGGTACGAAGCTCCCATCGAACGGCAGGCGCTGATGATTGAGGTTTTCGATCAGGTGGCCGGTGACCGGAAGGCGGTGGAACTGATGAAAATCTGGTTGCTGAAGCAGAAGCAAACCACTGACTGGAAGACCACCAAAGCCACCACCGAAGCCTGTTTTGCACTGCTGATGCGTGGTAGCAACCTCTTGGCACAGGGCAAACCTGCAGAAATCACCCTTGGGAAAAAACCAGTTGACCCGTACCGTGATGGTGCTGCAGCCCCTGAAGCGGGAACCGGATACTTCAAGGTGTCGTGGAGTGGAAGTGAAATTACCCCCAAAATGGCCGACGTAAAAGTTACCACTTTCAACGAAGGGGCCTCCTGGGGCGCGGTGTACTGGCAGTACTTTGAACAGCTTGACAAAATTACCGGACAGGCAACCCCGCTGTCATTGAAAAAGCAGCTCTTCGTGGAGGAGAAAACGGCAAAAGGCACGGTAATGCGACCGCTTAGCGACACCTCCACGGTGAAGATAGGAGACCGGATTGTGGTACGCATTGAATTGCGATCCGACCGCGACATGGAGTATGTGCACATGAAGGATATGCGCGCCTCGGCCCTGGAGCCCGAAACCACCCTTTCGGGCTACCGCTGGCAGCAGGGGCTGGGATACTACGAAAGTCCCCGCGATGCGGCAGTGAATTTCTTTTTCGATTACCTCCGGAAAGGAACCTACGTGTTCGAATACCGCCTCAGAGCCACCCATGCCGGCGATTACTCCAATGGCATCACCACCATACAGTGCATGTATGCACCGGAGTTTGCGTCTCATTCCGAAGGAATCCGCATCCAAGTAAGGGAATAGGAGTTGGTTTTACCAAACAATAATCTACACGACTGCAAAATCAATATTTAGGAGCATACTTTTTACCTGATCAACTATTATAATCTTTCCAGCCACGATGAAAAAAACACATCGTATACATAATAGCCCGCCCCTTTTTTATAGATGAGGTTTTTTTCCAGCAAAGCGAATATACCTCTTCGTACGGTCGATGAGTTAGAAAGATCGTACTGCTTGATGAACGATGCTGAAGTTACTTGCTCAGGTCCTCCTTCTCTTGCAATGGCTACCAGCAGGTTCCATTGATGTTTTGTTATAAGGTTTTTATACTCTGCGAAATAGGCTTCATTTTCTTTTAGAATTTCAGCGTATTGAAAAAGTACTTTTTTACTGTCGATATGCTGGTGTCCTGAACCATATAGCTTGTTGCAGAGATACTGCACATAGTAGGTGTGACCCCTTGTGATTCCAAGAATTTCACGAATCGCTTCTTCCTCAATTGTGGCCGATTTTTTTCTGAACCATTCCGTAATAAACTTTGCATAATGTTCAGATGGAATTTCATCAAGATGCATAAATTCAGTGCTTTGGTAAAATGGACGTTTTACATCTGAAAACATGCTATGTAAAAGTCGCTGGTCGCTGCCTGAAAATATGAACCGGATATTGTGCAATCTTTGAATGTGTGTCCTGAGAAGAGCTTCTGTGTTTTTTTCAGGATAGTCTGCTACCTTTTGAAACTCATCAATAGCAATCACAATGGGAATCTCCCTGCTTGCATCATCCAGAAATGCGAAAATTTCATCCAGTGTTTTTTGGGACGCAGCTTCATTTTCAAGATAAAATGAAAAGGTGGGAGAACCTGTTAGGCTATCATAGGTGATGGTAGGCCTGATCCGTTGGATAAAACTGGTGATTTTTCGCTTCAACTTGCCCGTATAGGTGGAAGAAGATGCTAAAACAGCGGTGGCAAAACGGCTGATGAAATCCTTCAGCGAATCCGTTGAATAGATATCAATGTAAATGCAATTGATGGTTTTTAAGGCTTGATACTGATGAAAAACATGATGTATTAAACCCGTCTTACCCATCTTTCGCAGAGATGCAAGGGTGATATTGCGTTGATTTTCAATTGCATTTATGATTCGTTGTGTCTCTGATTCCCGATCGCAGAAGTAATCCGGACCTGCGTAATCGTAAAGAATGAATGGATTCATATCGTTTTTTTGCAAATATACATCAAGATTGTATAAAACAAAATGTTTTATACAAAATGTTGTAAACAATTTGTATAATTGCCCGATAGTCCAAAAGGATCAGCTTTGTGGCAAAAATCCTTGTAAGATTTCATCAATGTATAACAATTGCTATTAATTGTTCAGCCTATTTTTCAGCACCTTATCAGAAGCCAGTTTCCCGGTAAGGATCGACATCGGAACACCGCCTGGGCTGTAAACCCATTGCCCTGCCTGATACACATGGGGGATGGGGGTGTTCACCGAACGGTCGGCAATTTGAATTTTGTCGATGACCGGCATCGATTCTGTAAAAGCCCAGCCTGTAATACCCCCTTCTGAGCTCGCCACACGTTGTTCAATGCTGAGCGGGGAAAAGGAGAACTGAGCCAGAATGCCCTCCTTCAGGAAAGGATAAACAGAATCGTTGATTACACGAATCATCTGCGTTTCGAATGCTTTGGTAAAATCATCAAGCCACCCCGCTTCCTGCACCTTTTTAAACAGGTCGTATTCGGCCAGAAGACTGATGATTACCCCTGTTTTGCCTTCCGGGGCCATGGTGGGATCCTTCAGTGCAGGAACAGAGATCTCAAAGGTGTTGAACCGCATATAACGATCGGTCCATTCCAGGATTTCCGATTTGGATACCTCCTGAAACCGTTCCAGCAATGCATCGAGTTCCCGGCGATGGATTTCACCCAAACCCTCGGTTGAAGGGGTATAGAAGAAGTGTCCGTGAGCGATCTCTCCGAAACGCTGTGGGGCTAGATCCACCTGAAGGAACAGCGTAAAAATGGAATCTCCCCCCCTGTGTTTCAGTAAGTTGGCTTTGGTTTCCTCGATTTTAACGCTTTGATCCGATGGTAAATTATTAAGATCCACCATGGCATACAACCTCTTCAGATCTGCAGCCCAAATCATGTGGCGATAGGAGTACCTTGTTCCCTGGTCATCCAAAACAAAACGTGCTCCCGGATCAACCGATGTGATGCGGGTTCCCGTTTTAACTACACCACCCAGGGAGGAATATTTCTGTGTAAGTGCTTCGGAGAGTTTTCCAACGCCACCCTTGGGGAAGAAATAGTCGAGATAAAGGGAAAAGTAACTCAATGCAAAAAATGCCGGGGTGTTTTTAAAGAAGTGCTGAGCGATAACATCACGCAGTGCCGGATTGGAGATGATCCCTTTCAGATATTCCTCTACCGGGGTTTTCATCCGGTTGATTTTACCCACTGTAAAAATGAATCTGGGGAACCAGGGAAGAATCTTTTTAAAGATGAAGGGGAGGTCTTTTTTCAGATCCTTAAATACCGGGTTTTCAATACCGTAAAGTACATCCATATGTTTCATGATCCTCCTGATCACTCGTATCAGTGCATCAATATCGGCACCATCCTCCGGGAAATGCTTTTTCAGCAAGGCGGCATAGGTTTTCAGGCTTTCGATGGTGTCGATATGGATGATATCCTTTCCGATCCCCAGAGAAACATGACTCTTTACCGTCTCCAGCTCAATTTCCAGGTCTTTCAGCATCGTAAGTATGATGCCTGCATCCAGAAGTGCTCTCACCCCGGCATCAAACCAGAAACCATCCCGTTCGAAAGTGTTGACCAGGCCGCCACACTTCTCATTTTTCTCAATCAGCAATACCTTACGTCCGGCGCGAGCCTGATACACGGCAGCCGTAAGTCCGGCAATGCCTCCTCCCACCACAATTGTATCAAAGTTGTTGTCTGACATTTTTATGCAGGTTTATTTTGATGAATTATGATTTCTGATGCTATTTTTTTCCTACGGAATTCAACCCTGTCATCTTTAAAGTGAGATCCCAGAGTTTTTGTGCTACTTCCCGGTCCAAAGCCGGAGGTGCGGGAACCTCAGGGGTAGTGAGGTTGAAGAACTTGCCACTTGCCCCTTCAATTTCAGGGGAAACGCCCAGGTAATACAGTGCTTCTGCCGAAATATCCGCCGATTTCAGGGTTTTGTCGAACAAGTGTTTCTTGAACCAGCGGTAAACGTGGCCGTTCTCCTGCCCGGTATCGGTTTTCACCGCTCCGGGATGCATGGTGTTGATGGTGACACCCGATCCCCTGAACTGCTCTTCGAATACCAGCATTGCCAGCATCTGGGACAATTTGGCTGAGCCGTAACCTTTTAGCCCTGAATACTTTCGCTTTTCCCAGTTGAGGTCATCCAGCTGCAAACCCCAAATGGCAAAACGATGCCCTTCAGAGCCTACCAGAATAACCCTGCAACGCCCCTCTGCCTTCAGTTTTGGAGTTAACAGATGGGTTATGACAAACGAAGCCAGATAATGCACCATGAAGGTCTTCTCGAAACCTTCTTCGGTCAATTCCCTTTTCGTAAGATATACCCCGGCATTATGGATGATCACATCAATCGGATCAGTCAGTTGCCGGATTTCTTCTGAAACCCTGAAAACATCCTGCAGGTTCGACAAGTC
>CAZJZF010000101.1:0-7540 GCA_964550385.1 uncultured Lentimicrobiaceae bacterium
GCTTTTGACATTAAAGACATTGCTGCCATCACCCTTGTAAAAAGGCTGAAAGGGCAGTTTCCAAACGGAGTAAGAATGTATCCGGCAGAAGCCAGCAACCAGTACTTCGAATGTGTGGATACCACTAAGGGAATTGTTATCGATTGGGAATACACCACTTTAAACGATCCGAAATGTTACAGATAACCTCACGTAAGGCCATCATGCTACTGGGAGTCGCATTGGCCTTCCTGCTTTTCGCCTGCGATAAGTCGGATAGCAGTTTCGATAATGGAACCAAAAACCCAGGCAGCGGCAAAGGGGGTTCTATGGCCCGTTTTACTGTTGCCTGCAACCACCTGTATGTGGTGGATGAATCTTCGCTCCATGTTATGGATATCTCCGATCCTGCAAATCCTGTTTTTGTCAAGAAAATTGATGTGGGTTTTGGTATCGAAACCATTTTCCCCTATAAGGATTACCTGCTCATCGGATCCACTACCGGCATGTTTGTATACAGTCTTGCAAACTGCGCAAATCCGCAATATGTGTCCCAGTTTGCCCATGTTTTAGCCTGCGACCCTGTGGTAGCAGAAGATGATTATGCCTATATCACCCTGAGAGCAGGCGGTAACTGCAGGGTAGGGTGGTCACAAAACGAGCTCGATATCCTCAATATCACCAATATGGCTCTTCCATTGTTCGTAACCATGCACCCGGTTACAGAACCCTACGGACTTGGAATTGATAATAAGACACTGTTTATCTGTCATGGCGACTATGGCCTTGGAGTGTACAATATTTCAAATCCCAACAACCTTGTTTCCCTCCATCAGTTTCCCGACATTAAATCGTACGATGTAATTCCCTACAACAACGTGCTGATCGTTACCGGTCCCGGTGGAATATACCAATACGACTATTCCGACCTGAACAATCTGGTGCTTCTTTCCACCATTTTAGTTCCCTGATCTCCGGATTTTTTTAGAAGCATAACAGGATGTACCTGAATAAAATATACTGCATTTGGCTTATGGCCCTGGTGGGAGTTCTTCCTGCCAGGGTTTCGGCCATAAATCCTGACACACCACAATGTTTGGGTGTTCAACCTTTCAGAATCCTGAAATTTACCCCGACCGCCTTGCTGGAGCTGCCACAACCTTCGGTGCAACTGGCTTTTGAATATGGCATTGCACCTACCTTTACTTTGCAACACGAAGCCGGCTGGCTTGTTCCGATGGGACAGGCCTCTCTGTTCGAAAGGGGATACAGCTACTCTGGGATTAAGATCAAAACTGAGATTCGGAAATACCTTTTATCGGGACAGTATTATACCCATACCCCTTTGCAGTATTTTGCCTTCGAAGGGATGGTCAAACATCGGCGGGTGCGTGAGGAGGAGTGGCGTGAAACCCAGAATGGAGCCTATAGCCGTTTTGTGGTTATCGACCACCTCCGTAACCAGATAGCCTTCCACTTGAAATATGGCCGGATGGTAACCTTCGGGCCTGACGGAAAGATGTATGCAGATTCCTACATTGGAATCGGGCTGCGGCGATATGCCCACGATTACCGGCAAGTACCTTTTGCCGGACTGGCTGCCGAAACAGGTCTGGTGCCGGAATCCTACGCCTTCATCGCTCCCAGTCTTGCCCTGGGGGTGAAGATTGGTTTCGGATTGTGATGGTTAGTGGGCAGATTATTCTGGGCTGATTCCCCATAATCCACGACCTGCCTCTCTGGCCTCTCGCTGCAGTTGAAGAAACAATTCAACGTATTTCACATTCGGTGGCACGGTCATTACCTGGGCATATCCCTGCTTCACCAGTTGTGCGTTCACAAAGGTTCCGTCCTGCATGTATACATACGCCAGGGTTCTTCCATACCGGTCGGTCTTTCCTGCATCATATTCCAATCGAACAAACTGGCCAGAGAGCAATTGCTTTAGAAATTCCCTGGACTCCTGGCCAAAGGGTGCCTTCTTCTTTCTGCCAGTGTTCCTCGACTCCGGTGCATCTACGCCGATCAGCCTGATTTTCAATCCTTTTTCCGAGTTGTCATCCACCCAAAAGGTGTCCCCGTCCACTACCTTAGTCACTAGATAATAGCCCGAAGGCTGCTCTTTTTCTGCCAGTGGAAGGTTGCACCCTGAAAGCAGCAACAGAATGATAAATATTTTGAACCTGGTCATGGATGATGTTGTCAGGGGATTAAGCCCTACAAAGATAGTTTTTCGGGGCGATCACGGAACAAGGGGGTGTGTTTATCAGAACACCAGCATCAAAAAAAAAGCCATCAAAAAATCGATGGCTGTATGGGTGGGAGTTACTGGATTCGAACCAGTGACCCCCTGCTTGTAAGGCAGGTGCTCTGAACCAGCTGAGCTAAACTCCCTTGAATTTTGTGAACGGGGTGCAAAAGTACACCCTTTTTTGAAATAAAAAAATATTGTCTTTAAAATTTTACAATACCCTTCAGGCAATCAGGACTACCGCAGCAACTGCACTGCACCTGCTTTCTCCTGGATCAGGCCGAATTTGGGATTGAAATACCGGATGATGTAATAGTAAACCCCTTCTGAACAGGGTATTCCGTGTTGTGTGCCGTCCCATTTACCGGAGGGCTCATCGGTGAAATAGACCAGACTGCCCCAGCGGCTGTAAATATGTATTGATTTCAATTCTACCGAAGCAAAAACTGGGTAAAACGCATCATTGAACCCGTCGCTGTTGGGGGTGAAAACGTTGGGTACCTTCAGGGTGGGGCATTCGTCGAAAAAAACCGAATCCACAACCTCGCATTTCCCATTAAGCGCTTTTACCCAGTAGGTACCCGGCTGGTATATGATTGACATGGGTTGCGTGCTCCCGTCCCACCATTCCAGCGCCTGAAAGGAGCCCGTTGGATTTAGTGTTACAGGTTCCCCTTCACAAACATATCCGTCTTCTCCCAACCACACCGTGGGCATGGGGGTAACATCCACCGTTAGCGGAAGGGTTGTTGTGCAATTGGCTGCTGTGCCAGTGAGAGTGAGCAAAAAGGTCGCCGTCGGATTAAGAGTGATAGGAGTACCCGTCATCCCGTTCGACCAGCCATATACCGTTCCAGGCATATCAGATACCACATCGATTACCACCGTCTCACCGTCACATAATTCTATGGGTGAGGGCGTTACGGTAAGCTGCGGCGAAGGATTCACCTCGATTACGACACTGGTATCGGAATAGCACCCGGATACTGTGGCGGTAACGGTATAGGTTGTATTTACTGCAGGGGAAACCGTAATCTGTGGGGTAAACATCGCAGTACTCCAAATATAGGAAGCGTTGGCCATGCTGCTGGTGGCTGACAGTAACACACTGTCGCCAGCGCAGATGGGGTTCTGTCCCACCAGAAGGTGAACCGTTGGCACCTGTTTTATCGTTAGAAAAAGCGAATCTGCACTGCTGCATCCGTTCACGGTACCCGTTACCTTAACCTGCCCCGATACAGTTGGGGTAATCAGAATCTGGGTGCCAATATGCCCGGTGCTCCAGTTGAAAACGGTGCCCCATATATTGGAAAGTGCTGTGAGTTTTGTGGTATCACCCAGGCACACCATCTGCGGAGACGCAACCATCCCAATCTGTGGAATGGGTTTTACTTCTATCTGCAATGAGGTGTCTCCCGCGCATCCATTCAGTGTAGCGGTTACCGTGTATGTAGTAGAAACAGAAGGGGCAATTTGAATAATTTGCCCAACCTGCCCGGTTGACCATTGGAAACTGGTTGATGCAGCATATAACGACACTGCCTGCAAAGTGGCGCTGTCGCCGTTGCAGAAATTGTATTTGGTCGTGTATATATAGGGTTCAGGCTGATGTTTTGTGTGGATTACTGAAGAATCAATAACCAGGCACCCCTGGTGCGAAACCGTAACCTTGTAGGTAGTGGTTGCCACGGGGGTTACTACGATAGAATCACTGGATGCCGAGGTGCTCCAGTTGTATACAACCGACGAGAGGTTGGACAATGCTTTGATAATCTGTGGAGATCCCTGGCAAACAGTATCGATGGCAGGTTGCATGGTTACCTGGGGATAGGGGATAAATGCTACTTCAATGGTATCACTTCCCCTGCAACCAAAGGTATCTTCCACCACAACCCAATAGGTGCCTCCCATTGCTACACCCAGTGTAACAGTAGTATCAAGGGTGGACCACAGATAGGAATTGTATCCGGGCCCGGGACCCAGTGTTACCGCAGAGCCCTGACAAACGTTAACATCGTTTCCCAGTTGTGGCTGGGGAAGGGGTATCAGGGTGATTGAAACTGAGTCAGTGCAGGTTGCCGAAAAACCTGAAATCTGATGCTGGACAGTAAGATAATATGATACGCTGGATTGTGGCTGAGCCATAGGGTTAAGAACGGCCGTACTACTGAGCCCGGCAGAAGGACTCCACTGGTAGGATGCGGCACTGGCTATTCCTGCCAGTTGAAGTGAATCGCCAAAACACAGGGTGTCGTTCATCCCGGCCTCTGCGAAAGCCACATACACTACACAGGTATCGTAGAGTGTATCGATGCCGTTGGTAACCATTACGTTGTATGTTGTGGTAACCGATGGTGTGACCGTTATTACCGGAGTTGTATCATTTGTACTCCATAGGTAAGAAGCGAAAGTAAGAGCAGGTGCGAACAATCCTACAGATTCTCCGGAACAAATCAGCGTATCAGGATTGCCTGCTGCCGGGTTCGACTGACAGACATGCAGGAGGATGGTATCACTGAGAATGCACCCTGCTTTATGCCATGCATCTACATAATATAATCCCGGAACCCCAGCGGTAACAGAAGGGGTGGTGACATTGGTTGACCAGAGCTGCGACTGGAATAATCCAGCCTGGCCGACATTGAGCGTTATTGGGCTGCACAGGATCGTATCATTTCCAAGCAGATTTGCCTGAAAAGTTAAGGAAGGAATCACTGTGGGAATCTGAAACCTGATGATCCGGTTGGCAGCTGCACTCATTCGGTTTCCATTGACCACTTCTGAAAGGTATACCTCCATGCCAGATCCGTATAAGCCTTTGATTGCAAGCCCATTGATTTCATTCTGAAGAGGAATCTGACTGATTATTTCAGTTATATCCTCCGATCCATTGATCCTGAATACAGCTTTTGCTGAGGTGTCGCAAACCGAACGTCCTGCAAGATAAAGGTTACTGTCGGGGCCAATGGCATGTGCGAAAATTTCCAGATTTTGCAATATGCTAACCCAAACCTGCTTTGCCTGAGTTACAGTGTTAAACCGGTAAATGGTGTCCGAGGTCCAGGCGTAGAGATACTGTCCGTCAGGAGTGACCTGGCAGCCCAAGAAGCTACCTCCGTCAAAAAGACTGAAAACACCGGGGGCAGTTGTTCTATAAATCCCTTTTACCCCCCAATGCGAAACCGTATAAAGTGTTATGCCTGTGCTGTTTTCGAAGAGTGTCACCGGTCCGGGCTGATGGGGCAGGGTGGCATAGTTGCTGGCTACGGCAGCAGAAGACACCTTCGTAATATTGTTTGTTGCATTATTCTGGGTAAAATACAGATTTTGCTGCGAGTCTATTACAATGGAGGAGGGCCAGGTATAGCCGCCCAGAAACACGCTTTTGGTTCCGGTAGGGTCAACTTTTGCGATGGTATTGTAATAGGGGCCACTGTAGCTGGCAAAACTGTGATTAACCACAAACAGATTTCCGGAGGTGTCAAAAACCATTTGGTTAGGGACGTTAAGCCCGTCTGCAAAAAAAGTGTTGGCATTATAGGGAACCTGACCATGCAAAACCCAGCCGAGGCTCAGAAGAAAAGTTAAAAAAAATGATTTGTGCAACATTTTTTAATCAATCCAGTATGACCAAATCAATTCAGCATCAAAAATACATCAAAACAATCAGTCTGAAGAATATATTTTGTCTGACTCACTATAACAAATCCTGTTTTTTTTGTATCTTCCTTAAAAAACTAACATTGAGATAATATCTTCAGTTGGAAAAAGAGTACATTTGTCTAATGAACTAATAATCATTAAGCTATGATGAAATTTCTACGCACAGCAGGTATTGTATTGCTGGTGATAATTCTGATTCCGCTGGTAGCTGCCCTTTTCATTCCGAAGGAATACAGCCTGGAAAAGGAAATTGAGGTGAATCAGTCTTCCGATTCGGTATTTGCCTACCTGGTGATGCTGAAAAATCAGGAGCAGTTTAGTGTTTGGGAGAAGATGGATCCCAACATGAAGAAGGAATACAAAGGAACCGATGGTACCGTTGGCTTTATTTCTGCCTGGGAAAGTAAGGATAATAATGTAGGATCGGGGGAGCAGGAAATAAAAAGTATCGTGCCGGGGGAACGCATCGATTACACGCTGCGGTTTCTGAAACCTTTCAAATCGGTTTCTGATGCCTGGATTATTACAGAATCCAAAGGGGTTTCAGCTACCCGGGTGCGCTGGGGGTTTGCAGGCAAAATGAATTATCCCTTCAATGTAATGCGCCTTTTTATGGATCTTGAGGAAGCTGTTGGCAATGATTATGAGACCGGCCTGACCAACCTGAAGGTAATTCTGGAAAAGCCCTGATCGATATTTTTTCGTGTTATCCGGCTGTCATCTGATCTACCAGTCCGGCAAGGCAAACCTTTCTGCATGTCGCCCTGTTTTGTTTTTATACAGATCCAACATTGGAAGTATATCCCTGCCGAAGTCGCCGGTAGGAAAAACCACTTCAACAATGCCGCAGGACCGGCTTTTGTAGTCGAGATAGCCAAAGGCAACCGGTACTCCTGCTCCCATTGCTATGCGGTAAAACCCCTTTTTCCAACGGGTGGTTTTCCTGCGGGTGCCCTCAGGGGTTACAGCAATTACAAGTTTGTTCGCTTTTTGTAAAGCTTCGGAGGCTTCGTTTACCGAATGGCTCCCCTGGCTCCGGTCAACGGGAATGCCTCCCATTTGCCTGAGCAATGGCCCCAGTGGCCACCAGAACATCTCTTTCTTGATCAGGAATTTCCCCTTAAGGCGCATGGTCTTCATGATCAGCCAACCCCATACAAAGTCCCACATACTGGTATGAGGCGCAATTACAAGTACAAACCTGTCAATCCCCTCTGGAATATAGTGGGTAATCTTCCACCCTGCCCATGTTAAAATTTTCCTGCAAACAATTGAAAGCATCCGTATGTTAATTTCCCCTGATCAGGTTTGTGCAAACATACAAAAAGATGGTGATATGTGGATTTTTTCTACCTTTGCCCGCTGTTTTCAATGGCCTGAAATTTAAGGGATTCAGCCTGTATTCTGTAGGCCAGGGATTTTAAAACAACCAACAAATCAATCTAATCTGATATGAAAATCAAGCAGTTATTTTTCACAGTCCTGTTAATTGCGGCAGGGATTGCAGTGTCAGCACAGGGAAAATTTGATCCCAGACAGTCCTATCCAGTTGATAAGGACGTACTGATCGGGAGACTTCCCAATGGGCTAACCTATTACATCAGACACAACGAAGAACCCAAAAACAGGGGGCAGTTCTGGCTGGTA
>CAZJZF010000102.1:0-7528 GCA_964550385.1 uncultured Lentimicrobiaceae bacterium
AATAAGGGGACTCAGAAATTTGACGAATCGGAGGAGCTGATGTCAATTCTTATGGGTAAGGCACAAGAGATGAAAGGTGCAACCTTGTCAGGTATTAACTATGGATTTGGCTATGGGCAAGCCAATATGTTGGGAGCCACATATTTACATCAGATGGGATATACGGGCAGGGATATGGTTATAGCTGTGCTCGACGGAGGATATAGTTTTGCCGATCTTCTTCCTGTTTTCGATTCGCTCCATCTTGACAACCGGATCCTTTCCACCCGCAATTTTGTGAAGCCAACAGAGTCTGTTTACGGAAGCTCAACCCATGGCATGATGGTTCTTTCCACCATGGCAGGAAATATTCCAGGCACCCTTGTTGGCACTGCCCCACACGCATCGTACCACCTTCTTTTAACAGAGGATGTAGCCGATGAGTTTCCTGTGGAGGAATTCTACTACGGTATGGGGGCTGAATACGCCGACAGCGTTGGGGCAGACCTGATCAACTCCAGTCTGGGTTATACCACATTCGACCTGCCGCTGTTAAATCATGAGATCAGTGGTCTGGACGGAAAAACATCCCTGAGTGCCAGGGCAGCCAGCAAAGCCTCATCGAAAGGGATCCTTGTGGTTACCAGCGCCGGCAATGGCGGTGGAAGCGGATGGTTTTACATCAGCTCTCCCGGTGATGCAGAGCATGTTGTAACGGTTGGTGCCGTAGATATTTCCGGTACATACGCACCTTTCAGTTCCACCGGCCCCACTGCCGACCGTCGCATCAAACCCGATGCTGCTGCTGTGGGTTGGAATTCAACCATTGCCTCAACAACCGGAGGTTCCACAACCGGCAACGGAACTTCCTTCGCTTCACCCATTCTTTGTGGAGCTCTCGCATGCCTGCGGCAAGCCTACGACACCATTCCCATACAGCAACTGATAGAGGCAGTGCACCGCAGCGGTCACCAGTGGTTTGCCCCTGATACCCTCCTGGGATATGGCATTCCTAATCTGGCTGTTGCCCATCTGGTTCTCGGTGGTCAGGCCATTCCAGATATCGCTGACAAGACTTTTAAAGTGGCGCCCAACCCGTTTAACGACCAGCTGCTTGTTACCTTTTACGCCACGGATACCCAAACCATTTCCGTCGAATTGTTTGATCTCAACGGAAAACTGCATTATTCAACAGAATACCAGAAATACCAGGGACTAAACGTAATTTCTCTGCCAGAACCCGGAAGACTTGCCTCAGGAACCTACCTTCTGAAGGTTGCAGATGGAAAAAATGTAATCACCCGAAAAATCATCCGCAAATAACTCCTTGATATGGTTTCAAGAACCTTCCTTGTGCCACTCTTTCTGCTCGTATGGCACAGTTTTACTATTGCCCAGCCCTTAGCGGGAATTTATACCGTTGGGGGCGCGGGAGCCAGCTATTCTACTCCGGCTGCTGCTGCCATTGCGGTTACAAACAACGGCGTCAGCGGTCCGGTTACCTTTGTGATAGCCCCCGGAAACTACCCGGGCAATATGATGGTGGGCCCGGTTCAGGGGGCTTCTGCCACCAACCAAGTAGTATTCGAGTCTTCTGTACCCGACAGCACTGCGGTAACAGTTTCCTTTGCTTCAGGAACTTCTGCTACCACCAATTATGCCCTCCGTCTCAACGGAGCTTCACATGTTACATTCCGATACATCACTTTCGAACGTACAGGCACCAACGATTACAGCCAGGTGGTAGATATCATCAACGGCAGTTCTCATATTCATTTCTATCACAACCGGTTTATCGGTACAACAGCAACTACATCAGCCACTTACAAATCTGTGATTCACAGTCCCAATGCAAGCTCGCAAAGCAATCTGACCTTCGATGGCAACCGCTTCGAGAACGGATCCTACGGATTGTATCATCTGGGAATCAGTCAGCTGATCTGTTGTATCGATCAGGGAATCAAAGTGGAGAACAACCAGTTTATCGAACCCTATTATTGTGGTGTGGCTCTCTCCTACTGTTCAGGACCGCTCATTTCCAACAATCTGATTCAGTCAGGTTCTTCCATTTCAGGCTTTGGAATCTACACCTTTTTCTGCGATAACAACCTGCGAATCCTGAAAAACCGGGTGCATGTAACCAACGACAAGGGCATTTTAGTGCACAATACAACCATAGCGGGTATCCCTGTCAACCTGATTGCCAATAATTTTGTATCGGTGGGAGGCACAACCGCTTCAGAAGGGATTTTTCTCGATAATTCCAAATCGTGCCATGTCTACTTCAACAGTGTAAACATTATTAACAGTGCCACCGGCAGCAGTGCGTTTAAGGTAAATGGCATCAGCAGCGGACTCAATGAACTCTACAACAACCTTCTGATCAACCCGGGAGGGGGCTATAGCATCTATGCCACAACAAGTACCACCTCACCTTTCAACTCATCCAATTACAACAATTTCTTCACAACGGGTTCCAATACAGCCTTTTGGCAGGCTGTTGGAAACCTGGGATCGCTGGCAGCCTATCAGGCAGCCACACAGCAGGATCAGAACTCTCTGGCTATCGATCCTCAATTTTCCTCTGCTACCGATCTGCATTGTAACGCACTGTTAATAAACAATCTGGGTACTGCAAGCATCAACTCAGCCACCCCTGTTTTGGATGATATTGATGGAGAATTGCGGAGCCCTTATACCCCGGATATGGGTGCAGATGAATATATCACCTCAAATCTCGCACTGGTAGGTATTGACACCCTGAACTCCTTTTGTGCCAGCGGCATTCCTGATATTAAAATCCAGGTTGCCAATACCAGAGACAGTGCTTTTGCCGACAGCGTAGCATTTACTTTCGGCTTTTCCGGACAGATATTTCAGTCTGCGAAACAATATGTTCAGATTCCCGGTAAAGACACCATCGATGTGTTTCTGGGCGGCAATCAGCTTTTACCGGCAATGGGTCCAGCGTCCCTGACGGTGTACCTGTATCACCCCGAAGATGCAACACGCCATGATGACACCCTTACTGCGGCCATCACACTCGGTGCGCCATTTTTGTTTGATCTGGGTCCGGATATAAACCTCTGCTCAAACAGTTTCAAATACATTTCACCCATGATTTCAGGCGCAGCGATTACCTGGCACGACCAGTCGCAGGGAGGTGCCTGGCTGGCCGATGGGTCTCTGCTGGGGGTAGGATCACATCCTGTCTGGGCAATTGCCAGGAACCCACAGGGATGCATCTCTGCCGATACCCTACAGATTACGGTACTCCCGATTCCAAACCCAAAGATTCAGGCGGATTTGTGGTTTAAATCCTTTATCGGGGGTGACACGGTGACGGTAGTTTGCACGAAGCTGCTCACCACCTTTTCGAGCACCGGAGTCTACGATAGCTACCAATGGTCGGTGGATGGTTCGATGGTTAGCAATCTTCAAATTCTGGCACTACAACCCAACTTTCTCACGGGAGGCAATCATTATATTTCGTTACTGGTATTGGATACGGCGGGGTGCGAAAACGTGGATACCTTCAGGGTTTATGCCGAGCATTGTACGGGTATAGAAGAGGAATCTGAGAACCCGGGCATGACCCTCTGGCCAAACCCCTCCCCTACCGGAAACTTCCATTTATCAGTACCGGATCAGGTTACGGAAGCACATTTAAGGATTTTTAACAATCAGGGACAATTGGTTGATTATGTTTATTATAGCCTGCTTCAACCGGGTGTATTGCCTATTAGACTGTCCCCCGAAATCAAGGGTGTTTTTCTTCTGAATCTATTGCACAGCAAGGGTTCTGAGCAATTCAGAGTTCTTATTCCCTGATTTTTGGCCTCCGGCTGCCATATACCAGCCTTACAGGGTAAACCGTTATCTTTGTCCCTTCATTCTAAAACGGTATAGCCACCCATGCTCAAGAAGAACCTGATCAAGCTGATCATTATCGTAATGATAGGATTCACAACGATCCTGTTCTTCTCTTCCCTTTCAGCCCAGACCAAAACGATCCAGACCAATAGTGGCGATGAATTATATTTTCCGAAACAGGAAATAGAAAACGATTCCATCTTCACAGCGCACTGGCATCAGAACCAGATTCCGTTTGGCCTTCGCGACAGCCTGAAACCGATCATTACAGATACTGCCTTTGCCAAAACCATTGCACTGATCGGAAAGAAAGCAGGTCGTTTTTCAACACCCATCAAGGGAAAGGTAACCTCCCGATTCGGCCCCCGCAGGTATCGTTACCATTACGGAACCGATATCAACCTGAATACCGGCGATACCGTAGTGGCAGCTTTCGATGGCAAGGTTCGGATCGCGGCTTACCATTACGGATACGGATACACTGTGGTGCTGCGGCATCTCAATGGTCTGGAAACCATTTATGGCCATTTCTCCAAAATCCTGGTCGACACCAACCAGATGGTGAAAGCAGGCGATCCTATTGGACGTGGAGGCAATACGGGCAGATCTTACGGCAGCCATCTCCATTTCGAGGTACGTTATATGGGGATTCCCTTTAATCCCGAAACCGTTGTGAATTTCGAAGAAGGCAAGCTCCTGAACGATACCCTGATGCTAACCGCCTCCCATTTCAGCTACATGGGCGGAAAATCCGGAAAAAGCAGCACTGCCACAGGATCTCCAGCTGCCATTGCCAAATACCACAAAGTAAAGAAGGGTGAGAATCTTTCTGTTATTGCCCAAAAGCATCGCACTACCGTTACCAAATTATGTCAGCTGAATAAAATCTCCCGCACTACTACGCTGCAGATTGGGCGTACCCTGAGAATCAGGTGATTATCTTTGATTCAGTATTTCCTTCAGCTCATCTATCAGGTTTTGTGACTTCACGGAGTTCAATCCAAATTCTTTCAAAATTTCCGGTTGTTCAAATAATTGACTGCAGGTTACGATTCCCTTTTCTACCAGTACAGATTTTTGTTTCGAAGTGAGATGCTCCAGGACGGTAACCGGATAAACCTGTTCCTTCTCAATGACCTCTTTCAGTGCGTATCCGGAAGGGTGATCCCACCCCAGCAGCATCAATCCGCTGCATCTGCCAAAATCGACAGCGTCATCCGAAAACCGCGTATTGGTTGCCACTCCACCTGTAAATTTCACTCCGGCATTCTCCGGCATCGCTTTTCTCAACCGGATAATATCATCCATACGGGATCTCACGTAGAGAGGAACCTGTACCGATACATACTTCCCCTGATCCACCCCATATTTGCATTCGATAAAGATCTGCTCCGTATCACTTGCAGCAATCACATCCACTTCATGGGTGATGCAATGCCCCTGGATGACTTTTCCAACCTCAACCCTGTAACCCCTTTTCCTGAAAATTTCACCTATAAAATGTTCAAATGGATATCCCGTTTGTCCGAAATCGAATAAAGATCGTTTCAACCGGTAATGCATGGCATGCCGGCGATCTTGCCTGTGCAGCAACTTAAAAGCCAACTTATAGATCTGATTCGTTTTCATCCCGTCGAACAAATCCGGTTCAATTTCTTTCAGGATACTTTCTGCCAGAACAGGGTCGGCTCCGGCTTGCCGGAGTGATCGCAGCAACTTCGCTTCATCGAACCGTTCTGTTTCACCCGAAGCCTTTCTGATCTCAATGATTCTGCCTGAATTTTTTATCATAGTTGCCGATATTTTCCTTTGACCTGCTAATTTACCCGTCTGTCAGCAAAATTAAACTTATAATCCGGGATTGAAGGCAAAGACTATCTTTGCTGAAGAAAACCATTGTCATCTTTCATATGAAGGAGTCATTTTGAAAATCAAAACCTGGATTTTGCTGATAATGATTTTTTTGGGGCAGAATATATCCTCTGCACAGCAACAACTTAATACAGATTCCTATAAAGAAACTCTGAAAATGAATAAATCCAGAAAGGCAATTATTAACCAACGAAACTCATCATAAGTAGAAAATGAAGATACTTTGTATTGTTCTTTTATTTTTCTGTAGTTCGTTTTCAGCTACTGCCCAAACCCTCTATTTTCCGCCGATAACGGGGAATATTTGGGACACCATTTCGCCGGCAACGCTGAACTGGCAGCAGGCGAAGATCGACAGTCTGTACCATTTTCTGGATACCAATGATACCAAAGCCTTTATATTGCTGAAAGATGGTAAAATTGTGCTGGAGCAGTATTTTGGCACTCACACCCAGAATTCGCTCTGGTACTGGGCATCGGCCGGCAAATCGCTTACCGCTTTTCTGGTGGGACTGGCGCAGCAGGACCAGCACCTTTCCATCAGCGACACCACTTCGGATTACCTGGGCACCGGCTGGACCTCCTGCACCCCGGCACAGGAAGAGAAAATCACCGTCCGCCATCAGCTTACCATGACTTCGGGCCTGGACGACGGAGTGGCTGACCACTACTGCACGCTGGATACATGCCTGGTTTATCTCGCAGATGCCGGCACCCGCTGGGCTTACCACAACGGACCCTACACTTTGCTCGACAGCGTGATGGAGGTGGCTACCGGCATGCCGCTCAATACCTATCTTAACCAGAAGGTGAAAGTGCCCACTGGAATGACAGGGGCTTTTGCCATATCGGGGTATAACAATGTATTTTACAGCAATGCCCGAAGTATGGCCAGGTATGGTTTGCTCATCCTGAACCGGGGCAACTGGAATGGCACCCAGATCATGACTGATACGGCTTTTTTCAATCAGATGGTGAACAGTTCCCAATCGTTGAATCCTGCCTATGGCTACCTTTGGTGGCTGAACGGCAAAACAAGTTTCATGGTGCCTGGAATACAATTCAATTTTCCCGGATTTCTCTTTCCTGATGCACCCGCAGATGTGGTGGCAGCTATGGGCAAAGACGGCCAGTTTCTGAACATCAACAAAAGCCGGAACATCGTTTGGCTCAGGATGGGCAACTCGCCCGGCAGCCAGGAAGTTTCATTTCTACTCAACAACCAGATCTGGCAGCATATCAATGACCTGGATGGCAGTGTAACGGGCATTCAGGACCTAAACTCCAACACAGGACGAATTACTGTATTCCCAAATCCTACAACTGGCATAGTGTCAATCCAGTGTACTCAACCTGTTCAAAGCATTGATGTTTCGGGTTTGCAAGGTGATGTGTTAAAAATGTTCGAATGTGATGAAGCTAATATCACCCTCTCGATCGACGATTTAATAGATGGATTATATATTCTCAGAATTAAGCTGGAAAATGGTGAAATCACTACACGCAAAGTGGTGATAATTAGAAATTAGAAAGCGATAAAACAGAGGAATGGTTGTAGATCTCACCAACAATTCACTTTTGTTACACTAGAATTCACCGGATGAATTGGTCCGGGTTATTTGTAACTGGCCATTGTCCCTTTTGACCAATGTGAGCCCTTTATTGCAGTTGAATACGCATGTTTTTGATGCCAGATTATTAAAGGACATCAGATTTACACCATTACTGTTCTTGTAAATGTTAATCCTGGAACTATCCAGGCTAAGCGCTGCAAACTTCTCATCGTTACAGTCAAGGAGATATT
>CAZJZF010000103.1:0-7515 GCA_964550385.1 uncultured Lentimicrobiaceae bacterium
ATAGATACCATAAGCATAGCTTGCATTGGTCATCTGGATATCATTGCCAACAATTTCGGATCTGCTGTTATAGTAGGAGTAGATCCCATAGGCATAGGTATTCACGACTGTAGTGAAGAAGTTCTGATTGATGATTACCGAATCCTGATAATAGGAATAGACACCATACAGGTAGTAACCGGTCATCCGGTTACCTTGGATGATATTCCCTTTGGATTTGGAAGAAGACGAGGTTCCGTAAACATATACACTCTGGTATGCACCCTGGATGTTGTTATTCAGCACCTGGTTGTATTCACATCCGGTGTAGATATAAACTCCATTGGCATAGCTGCTGCTCACCGTATTACTGATGATCAGGCAGTTTTCGATGATATTGTTATTCGATCCTGTTAGCAACTCAAATCCCCTACTGTAGGATGTTGTGCTGGAAGACCGAATGGTCATCTTCCTGAATCTGAACCAGCTGGCTCCGGTAAGCCTTACAACATAATTGTCGGTAGTAGAAGATGCATTATACTGGAGTGAAACCTGGGTGCTGTCGTTTGCAGCACTCTGGAAGGTAACGGTGGCATTGGGGCCCATTCCAGGAATGGCTGTGATGTTCAACTGAGTAACATAGGTGCCGCTGGCTACATTGAAAATTACATGGCCGCAAATACCTGTGGTAGTAAGGGCATTCAAGGCATCCGCAAAGGTTGGGAAATCAGACACGGCGGTTCCCACGGTATAGGTACCATTCATACAGGCATTGAAGGTATGGGTGATGGTATCGTTGGTATTCACCGTATCGGCCACCCCGTTGGGGAGAGAAGTCCACACCTTGATGGTATGAATACCGCCGGGATAGGATTCGGTGCCAATGATTACAGGGGCACTGACACCATTGGAGGGCAGGTTGATACCGGTAAGTGCATAAGGGGTCTTCAACACACCGTTTACTGTGTAATTGATTTGAACAGAAGTGAGATTGTTGAGTCCGAAGTTCTTGATGGTCACCTCCACCGGGGTCGGTGTATTGGAGGTTACACTTGCACCGGGCGATAAAATGGCACTCATTCCGGCATCAACCGGCGGAGGAGAAGCGACATTTACGGTAACGGGTACCCTCACACTTGGACAACCAAATGAGCCTTTGCGGTAGTACAATTTACCGTTCCACATGCGGGGTGCACAGCACCCGTCCCAATTGGTACAGTGTGCCATTCCGCTAAATACCGAGATATCGGAGTTGGCATAGGAGGTATTGGTTGAAAGTGTGCCATATTGGGTTGAGACCTGCCAGTATATGGCATAGGTTTGTCCCTGTGGAATCACCAGAGGATTGATCGGAAGTTTGGTTTCCTGGTTAGGCCCACTGGAGGTTACGGTATAGGTTCCCCAGGGAGTCCAGGCACTGGAATTGGCTGCAAAACCATTCCATGTTCCTACTCTGTAAAAGAAGTTTACCGTTTGTGAACCGGTAAGGTTCAGGTGCATGCCAATGGTATCAAGCGTAATATTATCGGAGAGAGCGGTAACATCAACCATAAAACCACCGGCACAGGTAGTGGTGCCTGTGTAACCACTTGGTGAAACAAAGCTTCCATATGTCATTGTGGACTGAACGGTTCCCACCCAGTAAGTGGTTGTATCATACAGATTTGGAGTGGTGAAAGTGTTTCCGGTATCCAGAATATTAGGCGATGTTGCGGTTTCGAACCATTGTTTGGTACCCGGACCTGAAGCTGAAAGTGAGGCTGTGGCTCCATAGGCAATACTCACAGGACTAACAACTGTGGGAGGCAAAGGGGTTTGCTTTGAGATTACCTGATGAAGGGCAGTGGTATCATTTTGCTGATAAGGGTCTCCCGAGAGGGTTGCAAAACCGTAGAAATTGTAGGTACTGTCTGTAAGCGGGGCGGCCATATTCAGGGTATTGGCAAAGGTGTGCAGATAGCTGGCTCCGGGCAATATGGTATTGGATACGGTCTCTGTGACCAATACCGGAGTCCCTGCAATACGATAGCCTACTGTAAGCAAAACCGGTGCTTTGATGGTGTCCGAACCCAGGTTTTTCAACAGCAGCTGAACCTGCTCATTTCCCATGGCACAGCCTCCGATCGGGTTCTGGAACGAAACAGCAACAATATCTCTGGCAGGTGGTTCGGTAACGTCGAACTCAATTGCAAATCTGCCATTTTGGGTATACTCAGTAAGGGCTCCACCTGTGATCGCACTGCCGTAAAAGGTACCCGGCCTTACCGGAAACTCAGGCTGGCATCCGAGGGGATTGTAACCCGACGCATTGGCCACCTGGGCTATACCAACGAGAATGGTGTCATTGGAAATCGTGGCAGAAGATACATTGGTAATCGGGAATTCAACCATCGTATTAAGATCACCGGCAGTAATGGTTTTCTGGGCGCTCGTTGCCATGATGGTTCCGGTCTTGCTGACCACCACGCCATACAACGTTTTCCCAACGGTGGAACTTCCCACAATTCTGGCCCTGATCATGTCGATGGATTTGAGCCCGTTCACCGGGAACTTTGCCAGCAAAAGACCTCCCGAAGTGTTGTATCCCACCGACAGGGTTGCCGGGAGTGTATCTGCCCACGCAATGGTGGTATCTGTAATCACCTGGTGGTATACCCTTACATTATTAGTGGTGTCGTCATCAGTTGGCAATGATACCGTAACTGTCTGATAGCCATTATTTAAAGTCGCAGGTAATGCCGGGAACAACAGGGACACCCGCTGCCCGGTTTTCAGGGTATCGATCACATGGGTGTTTGTTATTGCATTAGCTCCCGCAATGGTCAATGTAACAGGGTAGTTTAACTGATCGTTACTGCCAGAGTTTTCCACTACCACATTCACCTGATGGGGCAGGCTGATCTGTTTCGACAATTTCCCGTAAGTGTACAACCCAACTACCTCAACTTCGTTGGCAGGAGGAGTGAACTCATCTGCCCCAATATCGGGAGTGGTGGTATTACGCAATTCTCCGTCAATATCATCAGTTATAATGGCTATGGGTGTTCCCATGTCATTGATAGCAATATTATTTTTTATATGGAGATTGTTGTTTGACAGATACTTGGGATTTGCCGAAACAGAATTGGCATCCTTTCCTGAAAGGGTCTTCCAGGCTGCCAGTGTGGTTGCGGCTGCACCCCAGTAACCCAGGTTGGTACCGGTACTGAAGAAGTTGTTATAGTTTGAAATAGAAATGGCCGTCGTTGTTGCCACATAGGCAGCATAACCACCCGCCGGATTGCTGAAGATATTGTTCTGCAGATTCTGGGCTGAGCCTCCTGACAAGTAGAATGCATAAGCGCTTGTAGGTGTTGAAATCTGTGTAACATTCACCGAATTATGATAATAGTTCACATAATTCGAATAGTAGGAATAGATGGCGTAGATTGTGCCTGTACTGGCTCCGGTCTGACTTACAAAGTTGTTTGCAACCAGGGTGATGTTTGAACTGCTTGATCCACTGTTTGCGTAATAGATATCCAGACCATAAATGGTGGAGGTTCCTGTCATCTTAACGTTATTGCTTGTATAGATTCCAAAATCACCATAGGAAGAATACAGGCCGTAAATGGTGGATGTACCGGTAATGGAGAGGTCGTTATTTTTAAATCGCGGATAATCATTGTAATACAGATAAGTACCATATACGGTTCCCGATGTGCTGCTGCTTACCATGATATTGTTATTGATCTGCAGACTGTCGCAGTAATAGCCATATACACCGTAATAGTAAAATCCGGAAATAATGTTACCTTCAATCACGTTGCCCTTTTCGAGGACTGAACTGGTTGATCCATACAGGTAAACCCCATAGTAGCCATTGAGCAGCCTGTTATTGAGAATTTTATTGTACTGTTCCATGATGGCACCGGAGGTAGAATATACCGGAGCAGCAGAGGAGGCTGTACCTGCCGGAACCTGAATCACGCAATTGCTGAATTCGTTGTAGCTGGCGCCGTTGGTAAGTACAACACCGTACCCGAGTGATGTATTGGTAGCCACAATGCTCATCTTGCTGAATTTGATATAATTGGCTCCGTTCAACCGTACAACAAAGTTTCCTGCAGGGGCATTGGAAGTAAGGGTCACAGCAGTACTGTCACCAACGGCAGAAACAAAGGTTACGGTATTCACCGGAGATGCGCCAGGAACGGTATTGATAGAAATCTGTTCATTATAGGTACCTGAGGCGACATTGAATACCACCGGTCCGCAAATACCACCGTTGTTCAACTGGTTTACAGCCGCAGTGAAATCGGGGAAATCAGCACCCGTTCCTCCGATGGTATAGGTTCCTGTCTGGAGCCCAGTGCTGAAGGCGGTCTTTAACAGTGTGTCATTCAATGGATTGCCATCGATAACACCATTGGGAGATGAAGTCCAGAATTTCAGATCATACAACTGGCCAACACTAAACACATAAGATCCAATGGTCAAATTCTTGGTTGCATTGAACAGGATGGTGTCTGAGATAATGGCCGGAGTTTGCAAAACACCGTTAACACTCCAGTCAATGGTAAAGGTCTTTAAAGTATCCGTTCCAAAATTCTTAATTTTCACCATGATGGCAGAAGTATCTCCCGGACAGGCGATCACCGGTGATACCAGGGCAACCACACCTGCATCGTTGGCAATCAGAAGAAACTCATCTGCACCGATATCGGGAGTATTCGGATCACGCAGGTCACCATCAATATCATCTGTAACAGAAGAAAGCGGAATGGCAGCAGCATTCAGAACCGGATTATTTACATGCAGATCTGTTTGCCCAAGATACCCGGGGTCTACCGAAACGGCATTGGCATCCTTGCCACTGATGGTTTTCCAGGCAGTGAGATTTGCCTGATTGGCTCCCCAGTATCCAAGGATGGCTCCGGTTGTATAATGGTTGTTGTAATTCATCACCCCTACCCCGGCTGTGGTTGCGATGTACATGGAGAATCCACCACCAAAGTTGCCAATGTTGTTATTGACAAAACTATAGGCTGAGCCTCCTGTCTGGTAAATCCCTCTGGAAGAAGTGCTTCCGCCATACACTGCAATGGAGTTGTTGTAAACATTGATATAAGTACAGGTGCTCAGGTACATAGCATAAACTGTATTGCTGGTACCGCCCAAATGCGTAACCATATTATTAGCCACCAGGATGCTATCCCCCGGAACTCCGTCACAGCCGGTAAGATACAATGGATAGCAGGTTGAAGTTGTATTGGCGACTATCCGGTTGCCAAAGACCTTGTGCCCAAAGTCATTTCCGCTCCCATAGATACCATAAAGGGTGCTTTGATTGGTAACTTCTATATCGTTACCAGATATTTCAAGGCCGTTGGTGCCGTAATAGGAATAAATACCGTAGGCTGCCGATGCCGGGCCAATAATCCGAACTGTATTATTCTGAATCTTCCCGCCGTTTGCAGGATAGTATGCATAGATTCCATAGTTGGTAGTTGGAGCATTAAGCTGCGTAACAGTGTTTCCTTTTATCAGTACTGAATCGTTATAATATGTGTAAATACCATAATAGTAGTAATTCTCAATCACATTGCCCTCGATGATATTTCCGATCTTTTTCAGAGTGGATGTGCCATAAATGTACAAGCCATAATAGCCTCCGGTGATCCGGTTATTCCGGATGATATTGTAATTATCGGAATGGGTGGTATAGCTGTAGAAACCTGCATAGGACGATGAGGTGGTCACCGGCATTACGATGTTGCAGTTGGATACCTCGTTAAAGCTGGCACCTCCAATGAATTCCACAACTCTTCCCAGTGAAGCACCGGTGGCTTCGAGTGTAAGTTTTTTGAACGAGACATACTTTGCTCCGTTGAAACGAACGGTCCAGTTATCGCCTGTTGCGGCAAATGTAATGATCACGGAGAGGCTGTCGCCGTTGGCCGACTGAAATACGATGTTGTTGGTGGCAGAAGTACCGGGGATATCGGGGATGGTCATCTGGCCCGGATAGGTTCCCGGAGCAATATTGAATACCACCGGGCCGGCGATACCGCACTGCAACATGGCGGTGAGAGCACTTTGAGGGGAAGGATAATCTCCGCTGGGGCCGATGGTATAGGTACCCACCAGCTGGCCGGAACAAACCAGGATGTTTTTCTCAAGGGTGTCGTTGGTAAGCTGCTGATCCATACTGTCATTTGGCATGCTGGTCCAGATTTTAACATTATGCTGCCCAACCGAAAATGCATAATTCCCGATGGTAAGGATCGGCGATACCTGATCCTCAAAGAGGGTGCCGGTCCACAGGTAAGGTGTTTGGGTAACCCCGTCAACCGACCATCCCACGGTAACCTTGGTAAGAGTATCCACAGAAAAGTTCTTGATCCTCACCTTAACCGGAATGGAGGAGGTGGTATAAATGGTGGAAGGTGGTTCCAGGAAATGAGAAACCCCGGCATCATAATCCAGAGGAACGGTAGCCATAGGGGCAAACACCTGAATTTCACGGTGGTTGGGATTGCTGCTTCCTGCAACGGTGTTAAAACGCAATTTTGTAGTGGTATGCGGTGCCGTAAAAATTATAGAATCTTCACTGGTCGATCCGCTGTAGGTATGGATGTTTATGTAAGTTGAACCGTCCCATTTCTGAACCGTACAGGAGTTCATCGGGCGATCAGCTTTCCAGAATTTAATTTTGTTGAACGTGACAGGATTTACCCAGGTGTACTCGATCCATCCGTTGGATGAAACCCATCCCCAGGGAAGAGTGGCAGGGGCAGCCGATATGATATCATCATTATAGTTCTGCGGACCATACGTGGTAGCCCCTCCCCCACTGTGGGCAGATGTGGCAGTAAGTGCTATGTTGTTTCCGGCACCAAGCCCTTTCTTGATATAAAACCAGAAAGGGGAAGTCTGGGCTTTATTGGCGCTTACCGTAGAATCAATGGCATACAGGTAATAGTTTACAGCATTGGTGTATGTAAAGCTAGGGATGGTAGCCATATAGGTATTCCCGGTGGTTTTTACCATATCCAGAGTGTCTTTGGTGCCTCCGTTCACATCATACACCACTTTGGCAACTGCCACTCCGGAAGTATCGGTAATGGTAGCCAGAATATCATAAGGTCCGGTGGTATAAACGGTATCCTGAATGATAGGAGTTAGCATTGTAATGGTGGGTGGCTGAAGCTCTGAAACAGCCGTGGTAACTTTAATATCATCCACAGCCCATCCCCAGTTTTCGAACTGGGTAGTGTTGTTTATATCCCGCAAAACAAACTTCACTTTCACCTGGGCTGCATTGGCAACCAGACTGGAGATGTCAAATAATTCAGTTTGCCACCATGTATTCAGTGGTGGTGATGGGTTACCCGGGTTCCAGATGGTATAGGTTGTCGCCGTGAACTTATCACCTGCTGAGCCAAAACCACCTGTTCCCAGATACTGACTTACTGTAAGCTTTGTCCAGGTTACGCCATTATCCGCTGAAACAAACACCTCCCCTGCATCGAAAAATTCAATTTTGCAGATGTG